>NZ_JBHWKU010000012.1:104563-235605 GCF_042730645.1 Streptomyces sp. NPDC059906 | reverse complement strand
GCCCGGGCCGGGTCCGGGCCGCCTCGTCCCTCAGAGGCCGTCCCTCGACGTCAGGACGCGCGGGCCGCCGTCCGTGATCGCCACGGTGTGCTCCACGTGGGCGGCCCGGGAGCCGTCGTTGGTACGCAGGGTCCAGCCGTCGGGGGCCGCGTGGTAGTCGTCCCGGCCGCCGGCGGTCAGCATGGGCTCGATGGCGAGGACCATGCCGTGCCGCAGCGGGAGCCCGCGCCCCGGGCGGCCTTCGTTGGGCACCCCGGGGTCCTCGTGCATGTGCCTGCCGATGCCGTGGCCGCCGAAGTCCTCCATGATCCCGTAGCCGGCCGACCGGCACACCGTGCCGATGGCATGCGCGATGTCGCCGATGCGGTTGCCGACGACGGCCGCCCCGATGCCCGCCTCCAGGGCCCGCTCGGCGGTCTCGATCAGCGTCAGGTCGGCCGGGCGCGGGGTGCCCACCACGAAGCTGAGCGCCGAGTCGCCGGCCCAGCCCTCCAGGAGGGCGCCGCAGTCGATGGAGACCAGGTCCCCGTCGCGCAGCCGGTAGCCGTCCGGGATGCCGTGCACGATCGCGTCGTTCACCGAGGCGCAGATGACACCCGGGAAGGGCGTCGGCGCGAAGGAGGGCCGGTACCCGAGGAACGGCGAGCCCGCGCCCGCCTCCCGCAGCACCTCGTGCGCCACCGCGTCCAGCTCCAGCAGGGACACGCCCACGTCGGCGGCCTGCCGTACGGCGGTCAGGGCGCGCGCGACGACCTGTCCGGCCGCGTGCATGGCGTCGATCGATGTGTCCGTCTTCAGTTCCACCATGCCAATTACTATACCGGTATTTGAATTGGGTTCGCGACCTGGCGCGATGTGCGGCGCACCCGGGACCCGGGACCCGGGACCCGGGACCCGTGACCCGGGACCCGGGACCGGTACGGGAAACCGGTATTAGAATGACGACATGGTACGCACCCCTCTGACCCCCGAAGAGCGCGAGCGCGGCGAGCGGCTCGGGCGCCTGCTGCGCGCGGCCCGCGGTGAGCGGAGCATGACGGCGGTGGCCGCCCAGGCCGGAATCTCCGCCGAGACCCTCCGCAAGATCGAGACCGGCCGGGCACCCACCCCGGCGTTCTTCACGGTGGCCGCGCTGGCAGCCGCGCTGGGGCTGTCCATGGACGAGCTGGTGGGCAGGTGTGTGCCCGTGCCGGCCTGAGGCACCCGCACTCACCCACAGGAGTGCGAAACGTGATCGACACCGCGCCTTGGCGACGATGGTCTTGGCAAGCCCGTCCGGCCAGGCTTACGTTCGTCCCTCTACGGCCTGCTCTACGGGCGTAGAGGCTCTGACGTCGTGTCGAAGGAGCAGCTCATGGCCAACGTCGTACGTGCCGCTCTGGTCCAGGCCACCTGGACCGGCGACACCGAGTCCATGGTGGCGAAACACGAGGAGCACGCCCGCGAGGCCGCCAGGCGGGGCGCGCGGGTCATCGGGTTCCAGGAGGTGTTCAACGCCCCCTACTTCTGCCAGGTCCAGGACCCCGAGCACTACCGCTGGGCCGAGCCCGTGCCCGACGGCCCGACCACCCGCCGCATGCGGGCCCTCGCCCGCGAGACCGGCATGGTGATCGTCGTCCCCGTCTTCGAGGTCGAGCAGTCCGGCTTCTACTACAACACCGCGGCCGTGATCGACGCCGACGGCACCGTCCTCGGGACGTATCGCAAGCACCACATCCCGCAGGTCAAGGGATTCTGGGAGAAGTTCTACTTCCGCCCCGGCAACTTGGGCTGGCCCGTCTTCGACACCGCGGTCGGCAAGGTCGGCGTCTACATCTGCTACGACCGGCACTTCCCGGAGGGCTGGCGCCAACTCGGCCTCGGCGGCGCCCAGCTCGTCTACAATCCGTCCGCCACCCACCGCGGCCTCTCCGCCCACCTGTGGCAGCTCGAACAGCCCGCCGCGGCCGTCGCCAACGAGTACTTCGTCGCCGCCATCAACCGGGTCGGCGTCGAGGAGTACGGCGACAACGACTTCTACGGCACGTCGTACTTCGTGGACCCGCGCGGGCAGTTCGTCGGGGAGACGGCCAGCGACACCAAGGAGGAACTCGTCGTCCGCGACCTGGACTTCGACCTCATCGACGAGGTGCGGCAGCAGTGGGCCTTCTACCGCGACCGCCGCCCCGACGCCTACGAGGGGCTGGTGCGGCCGTGACCCGTGACCTCTTCGCCCGCCACCGCGCCGTCCTGCCCGACTGGCTCGCCCTCTACTACGAGGACCCGCTGGAGATCACCCACGGCGAGGGCCGGTACGTCTGGGACGCCGCCGGGAACAAGTACCTGGACTTCTTCGGCGGCATCCTCACCACGATGACCGCGCACGCCCTGCCCGAGGTCACCAAGGCCGTCGCCGAGCAGGCCGGGCGGATCAACCACTCCTCGACCCTGTACCTCAACCGGCCCATGGTCGAACTCGCCGAACGCGTCGCCCAGCTGTCCGGCATCCCCGACGCCCGCGTCTTCTTCACCACCTCCGGCACCGAGGCCAACGACACCGCCCTGCTGCTCGCCACCGCCCACCGCCGCAGCAACGCGATCCTGGCGATGCGCAACAGCTACCACGGCCGCTCCTTCAGCTCCGTCGGCATCACCGGCAACCGCGGCTGGTCCCCGACCTCCCTCTCCCCGCTCCAGACCCTCTACGTCCACGGCGGCGTCCGCACCCGCGGCCCCTACGCCCACCTGGACGACCGGGACTTCATCGACGCCTGCGTCGCCGACCTGTCGGACCTGCTCGGCCACACCCGCGCCCCCGCCGCCCTGATCGCCGAACCCGTGCAGGGCGTCGGCGGCTTCACCTCCCCGCCGGACGGCCTGTACGCCGCCTTCCGCGAGGTGCTGCACGAGCGGGGCATCCTGTGGATCTCCGACGAGGTGCAGACCGGCTGGGGCCGCACCGGCGAGCACTTCTGGGGCTGGCAGGCCCACGCAAGGAGCGGCCCGCCGGACATCGTCACCTTTGCCAAGGGCATCGGCAACGGCATGTCGATCGGCGGTGTCGTCGCCCGCGCCGAGATCATGAACTGCCTGGACGCCAACAGCATCTCCACCTTCGGCGGCACCCAGGTCACCATGGCCGCGGGCCTCGCCAACCTCAACCACCTCCTGGAACACGACCTCCAGGGCAACGCCCGGCGCGTCGGCGGCCTGCTCATCGAGCGCCTGCGCGCCGTCGCCGCCCAGGTGCCGCACGTGCGCGAGGTACGCGGGCGCGGGCTGATGATCGGCGTGGAGCTGACCCGGCCCGGCACCGACCAGGCCGCCCCCGAGGCGGCGTCCACCGTACTGGAGGAGGCCCGCGCCGGCGGGCTGCTCGTCGGCAAGGGCGGCGGCCACAGCACCAGCGTCCTGCGCGTCGCCCCGCCGATGTCCCTCACCGTCGCGGAGGCCGAGGAGGGCGCCGCGATCCTCGAACGCGCCCTGCGGAGCATCTGACCGCCTGATCACCGCGGGACGAGCCCAGGAGAGGCCGCCATGGATACGACCACCCCGCAGCCCCCGGCCCGGCAGCCCTGGGAACCGGCCCTGTCGGTCCGTCAGGTCCTCGGCCTCGAACGGGTGCGGGCCGGACAGCCCGAGGTGGTGGCCGGAGCGCACCGCCTCGACCGGCCCGTGCGCTGGGTGCACGTCGCCGAGGCCGCCGACGTCGGGGTGATGCTCAGCGGCGGCGAGATGGTCCTCACCACCGGTGTGCTGCTCGCCGGTGACGAGGACCGGCAGGGGGAGTACATCCGTTCACTGGACCGCGCCGAGGCCGCCGCCGTCGTGCTCGGCCTCGGCCGTGCCTTCCCCGCCCCGCCCGAGGTCATGCGCAGCGCGGCCGAGCGCTGCGGGCTGCCCATGGTGGTACTGCACCGGCCCTTCCCCTTCGCCGAACTGACCGAGGAGGTGCAGTCCCGGCTGCTGCGCCGCAAGTTCGCCGCCGTCAGCCTCTCCGAGGCCGTCCGCACCGAGCTGACCGGTCTGATCACCGCGGGCGCCCCGGTGCAGCGCCTGCTCGACGAGGTGGCCCGGCACGCCGGCTGCCCGGTCGTCGTCACCAACCTCGCCCACCGGGTCCTCGCCACGGCGGGGGAGCGGGCCGCCGTCGACGACGTACTGCGGGACTGGGAGCGCATCGCCCGCCAGGCAGGCGCCGGCTCGGCCGACGGCTGGGTCCGCGCCGAACTGACCTGCCGGGGCGAGGGCTGGGGGCGCCTGGTGCTGTGCGGCTACCGGGGCGAGCGGGCCGCCGGACGCCTGCTCGCCGACCGCGCGGCCGAGGCGCTCGTCCTGCACCGCATGCTCGCCGGTGACGGCACGCACCCGGGCGTTCCCGCGGGCTCCCGGGACGCGTGGGACTCCTGGGAGGAGCAGTCCGCGCGGAGCCTGCTCACCGACCTGGTCAGCGGAGCGGTACCGGCGCGGCAACTGCTGCCCCGGGCCCGGGCCGCCGGTCTGCCCGTCAACCGGCGCGTCTTCGTCCCCCTCGTCGTCCGCGAGCGCGAGAGCGCCCGGCCGGCCCGGGTACTGCGGCGCCTCGGCCTGCCCGGTCTCGCCGCCCGCCTCGCCGACGACCACGTCGCCGTCCTGCTCAGCCTCGCCCCCGACCAGGACGCCAGGGCGCTCACCGCCCACTTCGCGGCCCGGCTGCGTGCGGAACCGGACAACTCCCACGCGGTGGTCGCCGCCGCCGACGCCCGGGCCGACTGGAGCGACGTGCCCGCCGGGCTGCGCGAGGCCCAGCACGTCGCCGACGCGGTCGCCGACTCCGCGGCGGCCGCCCTGGACCTGCCGCCGGTCGTGCGGCTGCGCGACATCCACCTGCGCGGTCTGGTGCGGCTGCTGCGCGACGACCCGCACGTGCAGTCCTTCGCCGAACGCGAGCTGGACGGACTCCTGCGCGGCCCCGACCGGGACCTGCTGCCCGTGCTGCGCACCTACCTCGCCACCGGCCGCAACAAGTCCCGCACCGCCCAGCTCCACCACGTCTCCCGGCCCGCCCTCTACCGGCGCCTCGAAGCCATACAGGGCCGCCTCGGCGTCGACCTCGACGACTTCGAGCAGGCGGCCTCCGTGCACATCGCGCTCCTCGCCCACGACGCACAGCAGGGGTGACACCGTGCAATGCCCGACCCCCGCAGACGTGACACCGTGCCACTCATCTCGGCCACCGCCGGTCCCTAGTCTCGCCGTACACCGAGCGCCACAGCGAGCGATTCGAGCGAGTGGAGGCCGAAGATGAGCCGAGTGATCCGTGCCGCGCTCTTCCAGACCGCCTGGACGGGCGACAAGGAATCGATGATCCAGGTCCACGAGCAGGCGGTGCGCGACGCCGCCGCCCAGGGCGCACAGGTCATGTGCTTCCAGGAGCTGTTCTACGGACCGTACTTCTGCCAGGTCCAGGACCCCGAGTTCTACGCGTACGCCGAGAGCGTCCCGGACGGCCCGGTCGTCGAGCGCTTCCAGCGGCTCGCCCGCGAACACGGCATCGTCCTGGTGCTCCCCATGTACGAGGAGGAGCAGCCCGGCGTCCTCTACAACACCGCCGCCGTCATCGACGCCGACGGCTCCTACCTCGGCAAGTACCGCAAGACGCACATCCCGCAGGTGCGCGGCTTCTGGGAGAAGTTCTACTTCCGCCCCGGCAACAGCGGCTGGCCGGTCTTCGACACCGCCGTCGGCAAGGTCGGCGTGTACATCTGCTACGACCGGCACTTCCCCGAGGGCTGGCGGGCGCTGGGCCTCGAAGGCGCCGAGATCGTCTTCAACCCGTCGGCCACCTCGCGCGGCCTGTCCGGCTACCTGTGGCAGCTGGAGCAGCCGGCGGCCGCCGTCGCCAACGAGTACTTCGTCGGCGCCATCAACCGCGTCGGCGTCGAGGAGTACGGCGACAACGACTTCTACGGCACCTCGTACTTCGTCGACCCCGAGGCCCAGTTCGTCGGCGAGGTGGCGAGTGACAAGGAGACCGAACTCGTCGTCCGCGACCTCGACCTGGCCAAGCTGCGCGAGGTCCGCGACCGCTGGCAGTTCTACCGCGACCGCGCGCCGGGCGCCTACTCCCCGCTGACCGCGCCCTGACCTTCCCGGGGCCCCTGACAGGAGGGAACAGCAGCATGAGCAGCCGTACCGTCATCCGCGGCGGCCTCGTCATCACCGCCTCCGACGAGATCCACGCCGACGTCCTGATCGAGGACGGCCGCGTCGCCGCCCTCGCCGCGACCGGCACCCCGGCCGCCGAGGCGTTCACCGCCGAGAACGTCATCGACGCGAGCGGCAAGTACGTCATCCCGGGCGGCGTCGACGGGCACACCCACATGGAGATGCCCTTCGGCGGCACCTACGCCGCCGACACCTTCGAGACCGGCACCCGCGCCGCCGCCTGGGGCGGCACGACCACCATCGTCGACTTCGCCATCCAGAGCGTCGGGCACTCCCTGCGCGAGGGCCTGGACGCCTGGCACGCCAAGGCCGAGGGCAACTGCGCCATCGACTACGGCTTCCACATGATCGTCTCCGACGTGAACCAGGAGACGCTCAAGGAGATGGACCTGCTGGTGGAGGAGGGGGTGACCTCCTTCAAGCAGTTCATGGCCTACCCCGGCGTCTTCTACTCCGACGACGGACAGATCCTGCGCGCCATGCAGCGCGCCGCCGGGAACGGCGGCCTGATCATGATGCACGCCGAGAACGGCATCGCCATCGACGTCCTCGTCGAGCAGGCCCTCGCCCGCGGCGAGACCGACCCCCGCTTCCACGGCGAGGTCCGCAAGGCCCTGCTGGAGGCCGAGGCCACCCATCGCGCCATCCGGCTGGCCCAGGTCGCCGGGGCGCCGCTGTACGTCGTGCACGTCTCGGCGACCGAGGCGGTGGCCGAACTGACCCGGGCCCGCGACGAAGGCCTCCCCGTCTTCGGCGAGACCTGCCCGCAGTACCTGTTCCTGTCCACCGACAACCTCGCCGAGCCCGGCTTCGAGGGCGCCAAGTACGTGTGCAGCACGCCGCTCCGGCCGAAGGAACACCAGGCGGCGCTGTGGCGGGGCCTGCGCACCAACGACCTCCAGGTGGTCTCCACCGACCACTGCCCCTTCTGCTTCACCGGCCAGAAGGAGCTGGGCCGCGGCGACTTCTCCAAGATCCCCAACGGGATGCCGGGCGTCGAGAACCGCATGGACCTGCTCCACCAGGCCGTCGTCGACGGGCACATCGGCCGCCGCCGCTGGATCGAGATCGCCTGCGCCACCCCGGCCCGCATGTTCGGCCTGTACCCGAAGAAGGGCACCATCGCGCCCGGCGCCGACGCCGACATCGTCGTCTACGACCCGCACGCCGAGCAGGTCATCTCCGCCGAGACCCACCACATGAACGTCGACTACTCGGCGTACGAGGGCAGGCGGATCACCGGCCGGGTGGAGACCGTGCTCTCGCGCGGCGAACCGGTCGTCACCGAGCGGGAGTACACCGGGCGCAAGGGCCACGGCGCCTACACCCCGCGCGCCACCTGCCAGTACCTGAACTAGGAGCGGTGCCCATGGACTTCGGACTCGTCCTGCAGACCGACCCGCCGGCCTCCCGTGTCGTGGAGCTGATGCGGCGGGCCGAGCGCAACGGCTTCAGCCACGGCTGGACCTTCGACTCCGCCGTGCTGTGGCAGGAGCCGTTCGTGATCTACAGCCAGGTCCTGGCCAACACCAGCACGCTGAAGATCGGCCCGATGGTCACCAACCCGGGCACCCGCACCTGGGAGGTGACCGCCTCCACCTTCGCCACCCTCAACGACATGTTCGGCAACCGCACCGTCTGCGGCATCGGCCGCGGCGACTCCGCGATGCGGGTGGCCGGCCGCAAGCCCAACACCCTCGCCCGCATAAGCGAAGCCATCAAGGTCATCCGCGCGCTGGGCAGGGGAGAGGAGGCCGACCTCGGCGGCGGCACCGTCGTCCGCTTCCCCTGGACCAGGCCCGGCGCCGAAGTCCCCGTGTGGATGGCCGCGTACGGTCCCAAGGCCCTGAAGATGACCGGCGAGGAGGCCGACGGCTTCATCCTCCAGCTCGCCGACCTCTACCTCACCGAGTACATGGTCAAGGCCGTCCGGGACGCCGCCGAGGCCGCCGGACGCGACCCCGCCGAGGTGACGGTCTGCGTCGCCGCCCCCGCCTACGTCACCGCCGACGACTCGCCACAAGCCCTCGCCCACGCGCGGGAGCAGTGCCGCTGGTTCGGCGGCATGGTCGGCAACCACGTCGCCGACCTGGTCGCCAAGTACGGCGCCCACACCGGTGCCGTGCCCGACGAACTCACCGACTACATCAAGGCCCGCGAGGGCTACGACTACGCCCACCACGGGCGCAGCGGCAACCCGGACACGCAGTTCGTGCCGGACGAGATCGTCGACCGGTTCTGCCTGATCGGGCCGGTCGAGAAGCACATCGAGAAGCTGACCGCCCTGCGCGCCCTCGGCGTCGACCAGTTCGCGCTGTACGCCATGCACGACGCGCGGGAAGCCGTGATCGACACCTACGGCAGCCAGGTCATCCCGGCCGTCAACGCCTGAGCCACCCCGGCCCGCCCCGCACCCGGGGGCGGGCCCCAGGGCGCAACCGCGCACCCCCCTCGGCACCGCCCGCACGGCCTCTCCCGTCCCACCGCATGATTGGCCTGCCCATGACCGACACCGCGCCCACGGCCATACCGCCGTCCGCCCAAGTCACCCTCCCCGACGGGCGCGTGGAGCTCGCCCCCGGCTCCCCGCCGCCGAGCGGCCCCTACGCCAACGAGGACCTGCTGCCCGTCCCCGTCGAGGGGCGCACCTGGACCACGTACAACTTCTCCGCCCTGTGGGTCGGCATGGCCCACAACACGGCCTCCTGGACGCTCGCCTCCGGTCTCATCGCGGTCGGCATGGACTGGAAGCAGGCGGTGCTCACCATCGCCCTGGCCAACCTCATCGTGCTCGCGCCCATGCTGCTCACCGGACACGCCGGACCCAGGTACGGCATCCCCTTCCCGGTGTTCGCCCGCGCCTCCTTCGGCATCCGGGGCGCCAACCTGCCCGCCGTCGTACGGGCGTTGGTGGCGTGCGGCTGGTTCGGCATCCAGACCTGGATCGGCGGCGAGGCGATCTACTTCCTGGCCGGCAAGCTGATCGGCGACGGCTGGACGAACGCGGGGACGTTCGGCGGCCACGCCTGGACCATGTGGCTGTCCTTCGCCATCTTCTGGGCGCTCCAGGTCGCCATCATCTACCGGGGCATGGAGACCATCCGCCGCTTCGAGAACTGGGCGGCGCCCTTCGTCCTCGTCGGCGCCTTCGTGATGCTCTGGTGGATGGCCGACAAGGCGGGCGGCTTCGGCCCGCTCTTCGACCAGCCCTCCAAGCTCGGCTGGGGCGGCGACTTCTGGAAGCTGTTCTGGCCCTCCCTGATGGGCATGATCGGCTTCTGGTCCACCCTGTCCCTCAACATCCCGGACTTCACCCGCTACGGCAAGAGCCAGAAGGCCCAGACCCGCGGCCAGGCCCTCGGCCTGCCCACGACGATGACCCTGTTCGCCTTCCTCTCCGTGATGGTCACCTCGGGCAGCCAGGCCGTGTACGGCGAACCGATCTGGAACCCGGTCCAGCTCGCCGCGAAGACGGACAGCGTCGTGGGCCTGCTCTTCGCCCTCGTCACCGTCCTGGTGGCCACCCTGTCCGTGAACATCGCGGCCAACCTGGTCTCCCCGGCCTTCGACTTCTCCAACGTCGCCCCGCGCAAGGTCAGTTTCCGGACGGGCGCGCTCATCACGTCCGTCCTGGCGGTACTGATCTTCCCGTGGAAGCTGTACTCCGACCCGCAGGGCTACATCTTCACCTGGCTCGGCCTGGTCGGCGGCCTGCTCGGCACCGTGGCCGGCATCCTCATCGCCGACTACTGGATCCTGCGCCGCGCCCGGCTGCACCTCGTCGACCTGTACCGCAGGGGAGGACGCTACTGGTACGACGGCGGCTGGAACTGGCGGGCGGTCCTCGCCTTCGTCATCGGCGGCGTCCTGGCCATCGGCGGCGCCGACTTCCACCCCCTGGTCGACGGCCGCCCCGTACCGTTCCTCGAACCGCTGGCCGACTACGGCTGGGCGGTGGGCCTGGGCACGTCCCTGGTGCTCTACCTGATCCTGATGCGGCTGCTCCCGGCGACCCGGCCCGGCGCCGACGCGACCGCAAGCCTCAACCGTTCCACCTGATCACCGACCGGGTCAGCCCAGGTTGTCGGTCGACACGGTCCCGGTGCCGCGGTCGAGAACCGCCGCCGTCCCCCAGCCGCGCAGATCGTTGCCCGTGACCCAGGCACCCCGGCAGCCGGCCATCACCGCGATGCCCGCCTCGGCGCCGGCGCCCTCGCCGGGTCGGGACACGTTGCCCCGGCACGACACGTTCACGGCGTTCCCGCCGACGCGGACGGCGTAGGTGCCCGCCGTCCCGGCCGAACCCGCACCGGTGATCCGGTTGTCGCGCAGGGCGATGTCGGAGGAGGCGGCCGAGATACCGTTGCGGGCCGGGTCCAGCACGGTGTTCTGGGCGATCAGCGCTCCGGTCGAACCGCTGTCGACGCCGATGCCGTCACCGTCGACGTCCGAGAGGTGGTTGCCGGTGACCAGGGCGTCGGGGCAGCCCTGGAGCTGGATGCCCTGGGCGTTCCCGCCGGACGGGTGGCGGGTCGTGGCCACGGTGTTGCCGGTGACCGACACCCCGTCGGTCTGCCCGACGTAGATGCCGGTCTCGCCGTCCACCCCGCGGACGAGGTTGTCGCTGACGACCAACGAACTGTTGCGCCCCGTACCGGTGTTGGACACCACGATCGCGCCCCCGGTGCCGGTCCCGCGCACGGTGTTGCCGGTCACCGCGATGTCATGGAGCGGGTTGCCGGAACCGGAGCTGACGTAGATGCCGGTGACCGCCGCCGAGTCGATCGTGTTGCCGGCGATCACCGACTGCTGCCAGTCGGTGGCGCGGACGCCGTACGCGCCGCTGCTCTCGACCCTGTTGCCGAGCACGCGGATGTTCCGGTGCAGGGGGCGGGGCGAGTCGGCGGACGCGACGTAGTGGTCGCCGCACAGCGCGTCGAAAGGAGCGTTGCCGGGCGACGAGTTGCGCATCGTGCAGCCGGAGATCAGCACGTCCTCACAGGGGGTGCCGTCGTAGTCGGGCGCCGGCAGGTTGTAGACGTTGGTCGCGCCGGTGATCTGCACGGCCTCGTGCCGGTTGGGCACGGCCGGCACGCCGGGCGCCACGTACACCCCGTCGAAGAGGCAGTCGGTGATCCTGACCCGCCGTACCGCGTTGAGTTCGACGGCGTGTGCCTCGGGCACGTCGAGCACGGTGACGTCGCGGACGGTGAAGCCGTCGGCGTGGGTGAAGACGAACGCGGGGCAGGTCGAGGTGAACCGGCTGCCGCGCATGTCCCAGGTGCCGCCGTGGACGGATATGTTGCCGACCCCGCCGTAGCCGCCGACCGCGGGCATGCCCCCGGTGTAGTTCTTCACCAGGGCCGAGGTGTTGCCGGTGCGGAAGAGCAGGGCCCCATGCGCGCGGACGGTCATGCCCTGACCGAGCAGCAGGGACTCCCCCAGCGGGTAACTGCCCGCCGGTACCAGCAGCGTCGCTCCGCCGCCCGGGACCTCCCGCGCCGCGGCCAGCGCCCGCCGGAAGGCCGCGGTGTCGTCGGTGACGCCGTCACCGACCGCCCCGTGGGCCCGCACGTCGAAGACGGGGCCGGTCGCGGCGTCCGTCCCGGCGGCGACGGCCGACGGAGCCGCCGTCACCTGGGCGGCACCGACGGCGCCGAAGAGGCCGCCGGTCGCGAGCATGAGGGCGCGTCTGTCCATGGGGTGTCTTCCTCCGGGGAGTGTCGTGGCACGGGGTGCGGCCACGGCGCTCGAGCCGGGACGGACGCGTCGGGCCGCGTGGCCATCCTGCCACCCGAGTTGACGAGGGCGCGCCGTGGACCGTACGCGTCCGGCCCACGGCGCCGGGAGAGGGCTCAGCCGTCCTGCAGGGCGGCCACCGCCTCCTTGGCCGCCTTGATGGCGCCCTTGTTGATCTCGGTCGTCCCTGGGGCCTTCTTCGACTCGAAGTCGCTGCCGTTGTAGGTGATCATCACCAGGGCGTTGGCGGCGCGGACCAGTACCGTGCCCTCGCGGGTCTGCTGCTTGTCCTCGGTGGTGAGGTTGACGACGGAGTAGGCGCCGTCGCCGAGGCCCGGGACGTCGCCGCCGCCGCTGCGGTCGGCGACGCGCTCCTTGTACGACTTCTGGGCCGCCTCGTCCGTCGCCATCACCTCGAAGGAGACGTCGAGCCAGCGGTAGTCGTATCCCTTGAGCGCGTTCCAGGAACAGGTGCGGCGCACCTTGGTGTCCGTGGACGGGATCTCCTTGCCGGCCGCCTTGGCCCCCGGCACCAGCGAGGTGACCGTCTTGTCGGCCAGGCTCTCGCACGGTGCCGGTGCGGTGGCGTACGTCTTGGCCGCCGCCTCCGTCGCCGGTGCGGACGCCGATCTGTTCGTGGTGTCGGGCGGCGTCTTCTCCTTCGCCGCGGGTGACGTGTCCGGCCCGGACGACAGCGCCCAGCCGGCCGTGGCGAGCACGGCGACCGGCGCCAGACGGGCGGTCAGGGCGAGCGGCAGAGGAAGAGAACGCACGGCGCACTTCTCGTGGGGGACGGTGCGGAGGGTGCCCGCACTGCGGACGGGACGCCAGTGTCACACGAGTCCCCGTGGGGCGGAAGGGCGAACTCGGTGCGTGGCCGGGCGGTGACGCAGACGGATGGGAGGCGGTGACGGCGGTCATGAGGTCTCGCGAGGGGCGGGGCGGGCGGTCGGGGCGGTCAGGGCCGTCTCGATGCGGTCCACGGCGGCGAACGCGCCGTACGCGACAAGGTGCACCAGGCAGTGGTCGGTGTGCTCGGGCCGGCGCCACGCCGCGACGTCCGCGTCCGTGATCCGGTACGGCGCGAGCGCGGCCAGCAGCGCCAGCCGTGCGCCGGGCCGCTCCCTCCGGTCGGGGAACGGGTCCGGCGTGCGGGGCGGGTGCGAGCCGTCCCAGTCGCGCAGCGTGGCGCGTACCAGGTCCTGGTCGTCGGCGTCGAGGAGACCGGCGCCCATCGGGGCGGCGGAGCTCAGCGCCGCGTACGCCGGGCCGACCGGTGTCCCGGCCGCCCACGCCGGTCCCCGGCCGGGGTCGTCCAGCAGGGGAAGCGAGGCGCCGGGTACGGCGGTTCGCCGCACGGTGCGGGACAGCGAGCGGCCCGCCAGGCTCCGCACCGGGCGCAGGCGTTGCGCGCCGGCCGGCAGCAGCGTCTCGGTCACCAGGGAGGACACGACGCGGTTGATGAAGTGGAAGGCCAGCACGGTGCCGAGGTAGCCGGGAGCCTCCTCGGGCGGGAACGGGCGGATCTCGCGCGCCGCACCCGGAACGCGGGTGCGCCGCGCCCAGTCGAGTACGCGCGCGTGCCGCTCGTCCGCCGGCTCCCGCCCCCCGGCCAGCCGTTCGGCCAGGGCGTGGTCGCCGGTGGCGTGCAGCAGCATGGTGTGCGCGTCCACGCAGAACCGGCACTTGTTGGCCTGCGACACCCCGAAGGCGGCGACCTCCTTGCCGGTGCGGTCGCCGGGACCGGCGAGCAGGGACTCGCGCATCAGCGCCCAGGCCGGGGCGACGAGCGCGGGCGCGGAGGAGAGGGCCACGAACGGGGCGGGTTCGGGAATGCCGAAGTCCCGCGCGGCCTGTGCGTAGACCTCGGCGACGTGGCCGGTGGCCGCCTTCGGGGGCAGCGGTTCGGTGTGACGGAAGGGTGTGGGCATGGACAGCAGGGTGCGCCGCCGGGGTGCCCGGCGTCGTCGTACCGCCGGATGCGGTCGGCACTGCGCCGCCGGGGCCCGGCCGGGTGGTGGACTACTTCGCCGGGAGTAGTCCGCAAGCCGTCCACAGGGCCGACGCGAGTGCCGGCCGGGACGCATAGGGTGCGGGCATGAGTGGGCGTCGGATCGATCGCGGACGGCTCGCCGACGTGGTCCTCGCGGCCGTCGTCGGCGCCCTCGGCACGGCGGTCGCCGCCTTCGACGACGACACCACGGCACTCGACCACGTGCTCGTCGTCCTCGCCTCGGCGGCGCTCGCCCTCCACCGCGCCGCCCCGCGCGCGGTGCTGGCCGCCGCCACCGTCCTCGGCACGGCGTACGTCGTGCACGCGCACCCCGGCCCGCTGTCCGCGCTGCCCGTCCTGGGCGCCGTGCACACCGCGGCCCGGGTCGGCCACCGGGGCCTCGCGGCGGCCGGCGGCGCCGTGTTCCTGGCCGGGTACGTGGCCACCGGCCCCGGCACGCAGCACGCGGCCGAACGGGCCGGACTGCTGGCCGGCTGGTTCCTGTGCGCCGTGGTGACCGGTCTCGCCGACCGGAACTGGCAGGCGTACCTGCGCCAGACCGAACAGCGTGCCCTGGAGGCGGAGCGCACCAGGGAGGAGGCGGCCCTGCGCCGCGCCGGGGAGGAACGGCTGCGGATCGCCCGCGAGTTGCACGACTCGCTGACGCACAGCATCTCCATCGTGAAGCTCCAGGCGGGCGTCGCCGTCCACTTGGCGCGCAAACGCGGTGACGAGGTGCCGCCCGCGCTGCTCGCCATCCAGGAGGCCGGTGGCGAGGCGATGCGCGAGCTGCGCTCCGCCCTCCAGGTGCTGCGGGCCGACGAACCGGCCGGCACCCCGGCCCTGCTCGTCGAGCGGGCCCGTGCGGCGGGGCTCGCCGTCGATCTCACGGTCACCGGGGACGAGCGGCCGCTGCCCCGGGCCGTCGACCGGGCCGCCTACCGCATCGTGCAGGAGGCCCTCACCAACGCGGCGCGGCACGCCGGACCGGCGAAGGTGCGGGTCCGCATCGACTACGGCACCCGGAACACGACGGATCACACGACGGATCACACGACGGACCGGACGGGGGAACACATGGGGGAGCTGACGATAGGCGTGGACGACGACGGGGCCGCCGATCCGGACCGCCCGCCGGTGCCCGGCACCGGCCTGACCGGCATGCACGAGCGCGTCAGCGCCCTCGGCGGCACCCTGCGCGCCGCCCCCCGCGCGGAGGGCGGCTTCTCGGTGCGCGCACGGCTCCCGCTGGGGGAGACGGCATGAGCGGCGTCGTCCGGGTCGTGCTCGTCGACGACCAGGCGCTGATGCGGGCCGGTTTCCGGGCGCTGCTCGACGCCGAGGAGGGCATCGAGGTGGTCGGCGAGGCGGCCGACGGGGAGCAGGGGGTGGCGCTGGTGCGGGCCCAGGTGCCCGACGTGGCCCTGGTCGACGTACAGATGCCGGTGATGTCGGGCATCGAGGCGACCCGGCGCATCGCCGCCGACCCGGCCCTCGCCGCCGTACGCGTCGTCATCCTCACCAACTACGGCCTCGACGAGTACGTCTTCGAGGCGCTGCGGGCGGGAGCCGGCGGCTTCCTCCTCAAGGACACCGAGCCCGCCGACCTGCTCCAGGCCATCGACGTGGTGGTGCACGGCGAGGCGCTGCTCTCCCCGTCGGTCACCCGCACCCTGATCGGCGAGTTCGTCGCCCGGCCCCCGGACCGGTCGACCGCGCCCGGCCTGGACGCCCTCACCCGCCGCGAACGCGAGGTCACCGCGCTCGCGGCGCGCGGCCTGAGCAACGAGGAGATCGCCGCCCACATGGTGATCAGCCCGCTGACCGCCAAGACGCACATCAGCCGTGCGATGACCAAGCTGGGCGCCCGGGACCGGGCCCAACTCGTCGTGTTCGCCTACGAGTCGGGCCTGGTCGCGGTACGCGGTACGGCCTAGGAGGCGCAGGAGGGCCTCAGGGCACCCGCGCGGTCCACTCGGCGGAGGAGAACTTCGTGCGCGCCAACTCCCGGGCCCGCGCCAGCTCCTCGTCCGTCACCTTGCCCCGGGACAGCCCGTACCGCCCGCCGAAGGAGGAGATCATCCGCTCGATCACGGCCTCGCGCGCCAGGCCCGTCTGCCGGCGCAGCGGGTCCACCCGCTTCTTCGCGGACTTCGTGCCCTTGTCGGACATCTTCTCCCGCCCGATCCGCAGCACCTGGAGCATCTTGTCCGCGTCGATGTCGTACGACATGGTCACGTGGTGCAGCACGGCACCGGGCCCGCCCCCGGGCCCCACGACCCGCTTCTGCGCGGCGCCCGCGATCTTGCCCTGGTCGGTGGCGATGTCGTTCAGCGGCTGGTACCAGGCGCGGATGCCCATCTCGCCGAGCGCGCCCAGCACCCAGTCGTCGAGGTAGGCGTAGCTGTCCTGGAAGGACAGGCCCTGCACCAGCGCCTCCGGCACGGACAGGGAGTAGGTGATCGTGTTGCCGGGCTCCACGAACATCGCGCCGCCCCCGGAGATCCGGCGGACCACCTCGATGCCGTGCCGGGCGGCGCCCTCGGCGTCCACCTCGTTGCGCAGCGACTGGAAACTGCCGATGATCACCGCGGGGGCGCCCCACTCCCAGACCCTGAGCGTCGGCGGACGCAGGCCCGCGGCGACCTCGGCGGTCAGCACCTCGTCGAGGGCCATGTGCAGGGCGGGGGGCTCGGGTCCCTCGTGGATCAGCTGCCAGTCGTAGTCCGTCCAGTCCGTAGCGTGCGCCAGCGCGCGGCGCACGGCGATGCCGACGCCCTGCGAGGTCAGCCCGTACATGACGGGGCCCTCGGGCACCGCCGCGTCGATCCGCGCGGCGAGCCCCGCCGCGTCCGTGTCCGCCGGGGCGCCCTCCAGCGCGCGGTTCACGGCGTCCAGCGCCTCGTCCGGCTCCAGGAAGAAGTCGCCCGCCACCCGCACGTGCCGCAGCACGCCGTCCTCGGCCGCCACGTCCACGACGACCAGCTTGCCGCCGGGGATCTTGTATTCACCGTGCACCGTTCCGCCTCCGTTCCGCATCCGGCGACAACAGCGCGCCCGACCGGTGTGTTCCCGCCCTCCCGTGCCCGGCCACGCCCTCCCGTGCCCGGCCACGCCCTCCCGTGCCCGGCCACGCCCTCCCGTGCCCGGCCACGCCCTCCCGTGCCCGGCCACGCCCTCCCGTGCCTGGCCACGCCCTCCCGTGCCCGGCCACGCCCTCCCGTGCCTGGCCACGCCCTCCCGTGCCCGGCCACGCCCTCCCGGGCCTGGCCACGCCCTCCCGGGCCCCGCTCCGCCTTTTCGGGCCCCGCTCCGCCCTCCCCGGGCCGGGCGGTCACGCGACACGGGCGGGCACCCGGTCGCCGACGGGCACGGTCAGCCGTACCTCGGTGCCGCCCCCGCGCGCCGGGCCGACGGCGAGGTCGGCGCCGATCAGCAGGGCGCGCTCCCGCATCCCCCGGATCCCGGCGCCCTCGGCGGTCCCACCCGAGTCGTCGAAGCCCCGGCCGTCGTCCCGCACCCGCAGCCGGACGGCGTCACCGGACCGCTCCAGGGACAGCAGCACCAGGCGGGCCCCGGAGTGCCGGGCCGCGTTGGTGAGTCCCTCCTGGGCGACCCGGTAGAGCACCAGGTCGGCGTTGTCGCCGAGACCGGGCAGGCCGGCGGCGATGTCGTGGCGCACGGTCAGCGAAGGCCCGGTGAACTCGTCCGAGAGCGACCTCAGGGCGCTGCCCAGGCCCAGCTCCTCCAGGACCCCCGGGAGCAGCCGGCGGGCGATGCGGCGGATCTCGTCCAGGCTGGCCCGGGTCGTCTCCTGCACCTGCGAGAGCTGCTCACGCACCTCGTCGGGCGCCTGGTCCGCGACCCGCTTGAGATCCAGCAGCACGGCGGCGAGGGTCTGCCCCACCTCGTCGTACAGCTCCTGGGCGACCCGGTGGCGCTCCGACTCCTGCGCGCTCAGCGTGCGGGCGGCGCTCAGGGCGCGTTCGGCCTCCAGCCGGTCGAGCATGGTGTTGAAGGTGGTGATCAGCTCGGCGATCTCGCCGTCGCCGTCGACCTTGGGGCGGACCCGCGGCCGCAGCAGATCGGTCGTGGTCATGGCCCGCGCGAGCTGGCGCAGCGGTCCGAGGCCGATCCGCAGCAGCAGGATGTTGGCGATCAGTATGACCACCAGGCCGGCCGTGAGGATCGCGGCCTCGGTGAGCAGCACGGGGGTCGACACGGTGACCGGTCCCAGCAGCAACGCGGTCGCCGCGATCAGCACCACCGAGTTGAACAGCGAGATTCTCCAGAACAGGGGCACCGCAGCAGCGTCCGGGACGCGCGCCACGGGCGTCCATCGGTTCGCACACCCATTTCCGGCCCGCAGCGCCGTGTACCGGCCGGACGGGACCGGCGGCCCCGCCGGTTAGCCTGGGCCGCATGCGTGTCACCAGGGAACTGCCGGCGCTCGCCGCCGGCGAGGTGGACGTCTCGTTCGTGATCAAGGCGTACGAGGAGGTCGTCGCCGCCGACACGACCTGGACCGAGCACTCCCACCCCTGGCACGAACTGCTCTGGAACGCCCACGGCGCGTCCACCGCCGTGGTCGGCTCCCAGGTCTGGTGCATCACACCGACGCTCGGTCTGTGGATGCCCGCGGGGCAGCTGCACTCGGCCTCCGCCGTCGCCGGAACCTCCTACCGCGCCCACTTCTTCCGGCACGTCACGGTCTCGGCGCTGCCCGACGAGCCGGTGGCCGTGGACATCACCCCGCTGCTCAGGCTGCTCCTGGACCGGCTGGGGGAGCCGGACCTGCCGCCGCGCTCCCGGGACGTCACCGAGGCCATGGTGCTGGACGTGCTGCGGCCCTCACCCAGGGCGCTGCTGGTGCACCTGCCCACGTCCGCGCTGCTGCGGCCGATCGTGGACGCGGTCCGGGCCGATCCCTCCGACCAGCGCACCCTGACCGCCTGGGCCGGCGTCCTCGGCCGCAGCGAGCGCACCCTGACCCGCGCCTTCCGTACCGAGACGGGCACGAGCTTCGCCCGCTGGGTCGCCTCGGTCCGGGCGCAGCACGCCGTGCGGCTGCTGGCGCGCGGGTTCGAGGTCGACGTGGTGGCCGACGCGGTGGGCTACCGCTCGGCGAGCGCCTTCGGAGCGGCGTTCCGGCGGACGACGGGGACCACCCCGGGCAGGTTCCGGGCGCGCTGAGGGCGGGCGCGCCTGGCGCACCGTCGCACGCCGGCCGCACCGTCACCGTCGCACGCCGGCCGCACCGTCGCCGTAGCGCGTCGGCCGCACCCGTGTCCCGATCGCTACAACCGCTGTCGAAAAGGCTCGATTGCTACGGGTGCGCGGGCTGCTTAGTCTGAGCGGGCGAGTTCAGGTAAGCCTTACCTAACTGACTCTGCCGGACTTCCCGTGCCCTCCTCCCTGAAAGTGAATACCGGGTCGATGAGAACACCCCGCCTTCGCGTACTCGCCCTCGCGGCGGCCCTCCTGCTCGGCCTCACCGCGTGCGGTGGCCAGGACGACGACCCCAAGGCCGACGGCGCCGCCGCCGGGGCCGACGCCGCCGGGCAGTTCCCCGTGACGATCAAGCACGCGCTCGGCACCACCGTCGTCCCCGAGAAGCCGAAGCGCGTCGCCACCGTCAACTGGGCCAACGACGAGGTGCCGCTGGCCCTCGGCGTCGTCCCGGTCGGCATGGCGAAGGCCAACTTCGGCGACGACGACGGGGACGGCGTACTGCCCTGGACCGAGGACCGACTGAAGGAACTCGGCGCCAAGACACCGGTGTTGTTCGACGAGACCGACGGGATCGACTTCGAGGCCGTCGCCGACACCCGGCCCGACGTCATCCTCGCCTCGTACTCCGGGCTGACCGCGCAGGACTACGAGACGCTCAGCGAGATCGCTCCCGTGGTGGCCTACCCCGAGGCCGCCTGGGCGACCCCGTGGCGCGACATCATCCGGCTGAACAGCAAGGCCATCGGCCTCGCCGACGAGGGCGACGAGCTGATCGGCGAGCTGGAGGGGCAGATCGCCGAGACGGTCGCCAAGTACCCCGGGATCAAGGGGAAGTCGGCGATGTTCATGACCCACGTGTCCTCCAAGGACGTCAGCGAGGTCGGCTTCTACACCACCCACGACACCCGCACCCAGTTCTTCACCGACCTGGGCATGAAGATCCCGGCCAGCGTCTCGGGGCCGTCGAAGGACACCAAGAAGTTCGTGCTCACCAAGAGCGCCGAGCGCATCGACGACTTCAACGACGTCGACATCGTCACCGGCTACGGCGACGACAAGGGCGAACTCCTCAAGGCCCTCAAGAGCGACCCGCTCACCTCGAAGCTCACCGCCGTCAAGCAGGGCTCGATCTACCTGCTCCCCGGCAGCAGCCCGCTGGCCACCGCCGCCAACCCCACCCCGCTGTCCATCCCGTACGTCCTCGACGACTACGTGAAGGCGCTCGCCGCGGCCGCGGACAAGGCCGCGTGATCGCCACCGGGACCCTGCGCGCGCCGAACGCCCTCCCCATACGGCGTTCGGCGCGCGTGCGCGTGACATGGCTCCTCGTCCTCGCGGCGGTCCTGCTCGTCGTCATGACCGCCTCCCTCGCCCTCGGCTCCCGCGACGTCGCCTGGTCCGACGTGTGGGCGGCGCTCGGCGGGGCCGAGGACACCCTGGAGGAGGCGGCGGTCGCCAAACGCGTACCGCGCACCCTCCTCGCCGTCGTCGTGGGCGCCGCCCTGGGCCTGTCCGGCACCGTCATGCAGGGCGTCACCCGCAACCCGCTCGCCGACCCCGGCATCCTCGGCGTCAACATGGGCGCCTCGCTGGCCGTGGTCACCGGCATCGCCCACTTCCAGCTCGCGTCGGCGGCCGGGTACGTCTGGGTCGCGATGGGCGGGGCCGCCCTGAGCGCCGGGTTCGTGTACGCCGTCGGCTCGCTCGGCCGCGGCGGCGCCACCCCGCTGAAGCTGGCCCTGGCCGGCGCCGCCATCTCGGCCGCGCTCGCCTCCCTGGTCAGCGCGGTCGTCCTGCCGCGCAACGACATCTCCGACACCTTCCGGCTCTGGCAGATCGGCGGCGTCGGCGGTGCCTCCTACGGGCAGCTCGGCAGCGTCGTGCCGTTCCTCGCCGCCGGGTTCGTGCTCTGCCTCGCCAGCGCCCGCGCCCTGAACTCGCTGGCCCTGGGCGACGACCTCGCGGCCGGGCTCGGCGAACGCGTGGCCGTCGTGCGGGCCGTCGCGGCGCTGGGCGCGGTCGTGCTGTGCGGCGCGGCCACCGCCGTCGCCGGTCCGATCGCCTTCGTCGGCCTCCTGGTGCCGCACACCTGCCGCCTCCTGGCCGGCGTCGACCACCGCTGGCTGCTGCCGCTGTCCGCACTCGGCGGTGCCGTCCTGCTCACGGCCGCGGACGTGGTGGGACGGGTCGTGGCACGGCCCTCCGAGATCGACGTGGGGATCCTGACCGCGATCCTCGGCGCCCCCTTCTTCATCCACATCGTCCGCCGACAGAAGGTCAGATCCCTGTGAGCGCCCCCGCCGTCGACACCCCGGCCACGCTGCGGACCGTCACCCGCACCCGCGTCCGCGGCGCCCTGCGGCGACGGCTCCTCGTCCTGACCCTGCTGGTCCTCGTCGCCGCCGCCTTCGTCACCTCCCTGATGGCCGGGCACACCTTCTACCCGGCCCACGACGTGCTGCGCGTGGTCATGGGGGAGGACGTGCCCGGCGCCTCCTTCACCGTGGGGAGACTGCGGCTGCCGCGCGCGGTGCTCGCGCTGAGCGCCGGACTCAGCTTCGGCATCGCCGGCGTCACCTTCCAGACCATGCTCCGCAACCCGCTCGCCAGCCCCGACATCATCGGCATCAGCGCGGGCGCGAGCACCGCGGCGGCCATCGCCATCGTGATCTTCTCGCTGGGCGGGACCGAGGTGTCGGTCGTGGCGATCGCCGCCGCGCTCGGGGTGGCGCTGCTCGTGTACACCCTCGCCTTCCGCGACGGCGTCGCCGGCACCCGGCTCATCCTCATCGGCATCGGCGTCTCCGTCCTGCTCGACAGCGTCACCTCCTACGTCCTGTCGCAGGCCGGCCAGTGGGACCTCCAGGAGGCCATGCGCTGGCTCACCGGCAGCCTCAACGGCACCACCTGGGACGAGACCGTGCCCACCGTCCTCGCGGTGCTCGTACTCTGCCCCGTACTGCTGTCCCAGGGCCGCAACCTGAGCGCCCTCAGCCTCGGCGACGACACGGCCTCCGCGCTCGGCGTCCGCGTCGAACGCACCCGCGTCGTCGTGATCGTCGCCGCCGTCGGGCTGATCGCCTTCGCGACGGCCGCCGCGGGACCGATCGCCTTCGTCGCCTTCCTCTCCGGCCCGATCGCCGCCCGGCTGGTCGGCACCGGCGGCTCCCTGCTGGTCCCCGCGGGACTGGTCGGCGCCCTGCTCGTCCTGGTCGCCGACTTCACCGGCCAGTACGCCTTCGACACCCGCTATCCCGTGGGCGTCGTCACCGGCGTCCTCGGCGCGCCCTACCTCGTCTACCTGATCGTCCGCACCAACCGGACCGGAGGCTCACTGTGACCGCGTCCCACACCCTGTCCACCGAGGACCTCACCCTCGGCTACGGCGACCGCGTCGTCATCGAGGGCCTGGACCTGACCCTCGCCGCCGGGCGGATCACGGTCATCGTCGGCGCCAACGCCTGCGGCAAGTCGACACTGCTGCGCTCCATGTCCCGCCTGCTTGCCCCCCGCGCGGGACGCGTCGTGCTCGACGGCAAGGAGGTGCACCGCACCCCGGCCAAGGAACTCGCCCGCACCCTGGGCCTGTTGCCCCAGTCGCCGGTCACCCCCGAGGGCATCACCGTCCTCGACCTGGTCGGCCGGGGACGCCACCCGCACCAACGCGCCTTCTCCCGCTGGACGGCCAAGGACGACGCGGCCGTCGCCGCCGCATTGGAGGCCACCCACACCACCGACCTGATGGACCGCGCCGTCGACGAACTCTCCGGCGGCCAGCGCCAGCGGGTGTGGATCGCCATGGCGCTGGCCCAGCAGACCGACCTGCTGCTGCTCGACGAGCCCACCACCTTCCTCGACATCAGTCACCAGATCGAGGTCCTCGACCTGCTCACCGACCTCAACCGGACCCGCGGCACCACCATCGTCATGGTCCTGCACGACCTCAACCTCGCCGCGCGCTACGCGGACCGGCTCATCGCCCTCGCGTCCGGAGGGCTGCACGCGGCCGGATCCACCCGGGACGTCATGACCGAGGACACGGTGCGCTCCGTGTACGGCATGGAGAGCCGCGTCATCGAGGACCCGGTCTCCGGCAAGCCCCTCGTCCTGCCGATCGGCCGCCACCACACGACCGCCACCGCGGCCGCCACCACGACCACCACCGCGGTCGCCGACGGGGACGGCGGAGCAAGGTCATGACCTCGAAGCTCACCGCCCTGCTGCCGGACCTCGCGCCCTGGCGCTCCTCCCGCGACTTCCGGCTCCTGTGGGTGCAGGGGCTGGTCACCTACCTCGGGAGCGTGATGGCGCTGATCGCGCTGCCGCTCCAGATCAAGGAACTGACCGGCTCCCCGCTGGCCGTCGGCGTCATGGGCGCCGTCGAACTGGTGCCCCTGGTGGTCTTCGGCCTCTACGGCGGGGCGCTCGCCGACGCCGTGGACCGGCGCAGGGTCATCGTGCTCACCGAGGCGGGCCTCGGACTCCTCGCGGCCGTCCTGCTCGTGAACGCGCTGCTGCCGCGGCCCCTGCTCTGGCCGCTGTACGTGGTCGCGGGCGGGGTGGCGGCCCTGGCCGGTCTCCAACGCCCCGCCCTGGACTCGCTGCTGGCCCGGATCGTGCCGCACGACCAGCTGGCCGCCGCCGCGGCCCTGAACGCCCTGCGCTGGCAGGCCGGCGCCATCGCCGGACCCGCCCTTGCGGGCCTCGTGGTCGCCTACGCGGGCAACGTCCCCGCCTACACCACCACGGTGGTCTGCTTCTGCGCCTCGGTCCTGATGTGCCGCGGGCTCTCGCCCGTGCCGCCCGTCGAGCACGCGGCCCGGCCCTCCCTGCGCGGGATCGCCGAGGGCGCCCGGTACGCCTGGTCCAGGCCGGTGCTGCTGGGCACGTACGCGATCGACCTGGCGGCGATGCTGTTCGCGTTCCCGAACACCATCTTCCCCTTCCTCGCCGACGAGCTGGACGCCGACTGGGCGCTGGGCCTGATGTACTCGGCGGGCGCCGTCGGCTCCCTGGTGGTCAGCCTGACCAGCGGCTGGGTGTCCCGGACCCGGAGGCACGGCCTGCTGGTGGTGTTCGGCGCCACCGGCTGGGGACTGGCGGTCGCGGCGGCCGGCTGGACCTCGCAGATCTGGCTCGTGCTGGCCTGCCTCGCGCTGGCGGGCGCCGGGGACATGCTCAGCGGCCTGGGCCGCACCACCATCTGGAACCAGACCATCCCCGACCGGCTGCGCGGCCGCCTCGCCGGCATCGAGGTGCTCTCCTACAGCATCGGGCCGCAGCTCGGTCAGGTCCGCGCGGGCGCGATGGCCGGCTGGACCGGCGCCCGCCCGGCGATCTGGACCGGCGGGGTGGCCTGTGTCGCGGCCGTGGGACTGCTCACCGCCGCCCTGCCCCGGCTGGTCGGCTACGACGCCCGCACCGACGAGGACGCCCTGCGCCGCGCCCGGGAGGGCGCCGGACCGCGCGCCGAGGAGCCGACCCCGACGTGAGAACGACGGACCGCCCCGCCACGGACGTGCCGTGACGGGGCGGTGCACCGAGGTCGGGCCGCGGTCAACTCGCTGTCAGTTCACAGCCCGCTCCCACTCGCGGGCCGGTGACCAGAGACCACCACCACCGCCACCGCCCCCGCCCCCGCCGCCACTGCCACCGGCCGTCCCACCGCCGGTGTCCCAGAGCGCGCCCGGCCGGTGCGGGTGCCGCTCCGTTGGCCGGAGCCCGACCGTGTAGGTGCGGGTGAACTCACCGTCGGCCGAGGTCACCACGAGGGTGCGGGTGCTGAACCCGCGCTGGGAGGAGGAGACCGTGGAGCTGCCGGACGTCACCTTCACCCGCGCGCCCGACGCGGCCGTCACGGCACCGACGGCCGGGATCCGCCTGTTCCTCGGCCAGTCCACGACGTAGGTGCTCACGTCCGGGTCGAACCCGTCGAGCCGCACGCCCCCCACGGTGATCGCGGCGGCCTCGGCCACACTGGCCTCGGTCGCGTCCGGGAAGCCGGTCACCGTGACCGACCCGTCGGTGTTCACGACCACGTCCGCCGCCATCGCCGCCGCCAGGTTGATCCGCTGCCAGCCCGGCCCGCCGGAGCCGGTGAGGTCGAGCGGGTACCCCGAGTCCGTCGCGGTCTGCTCCAGGACCTGGGCGCGCTGTCGCTCGGTGAGGTCCGGGAAGGCCGTGATCAGCAGCGCCGCCGCGTCGGACGGCGCGTCGAGGGCCTGCCCCGCCTCCCCGGTACGGGAGAACCCGTAGGTTAGCCGCTGGGTGTACCGGTCGACCTGCTGCGCCGTGCTCAGCCCGGCGTACGGATCGCCCGCGCAGGCCGTCAGGGTGTCGCCGTAGCCCTCCTCCTCGCACCGTGCGAGCAGCACGTTCTCGATCTCGGTGTGGGCCTGCCGCAGCAGCTTCGCGAACTCCGGGTCCGCCCAGCGGTGCGCGACCGTGGCCTGGGCCGTGATCCGGCCGCCCATGACGTCGAGCGGGTAGTGGAACCCGAGGACGATCCGGTTGTCCCCGTACTCCGAGCTGCGCGCGAGGATCGACGGCGCCAGGTCGGGCAGCAGCGTGGCGAGGATCGTCCCGGCCTCGTAGCCGCCGTAGGTGTGACCGCTCGGGTACGAGCCCTGGCCGGCGAGGCCGCTGTACGAGCTGTCCTGCGACTCGTAGACCGCGCCGCCGTCCCCGGCGAAGCCGAGCCGCACGTACGGCCGCAGGTACTGGTAGTGCTTCTTCGCCGCGTCGTGGGTGTCCAGATTCTCGTTGACGCGGGAGAACAGCGCGCTGGTCTTGGGCAGGCGGCCCTCCTTCAGGGCTTCGCCGTACAGCGGGCCGAGCCGGGAGCCGAGGCCGTCGGCCATCGTGACGGTGGCGCTGTTCGACGCGTCCACCTCGGCCCGGTCGACCTGCTGCCGCGTCGCCGCATTGTTGACGCTGACGGTGATCCTGTCGTTCTCGGCGCCGAGCGGGGTGCCCGCGGGCACCTCGGAGTTGGCGCCGAGCGTGGCGGGGCCGAGGTCGTCGAAACCGGAGAGCAGGTGGGTGAACCAGTCGGACCCGTCCCCGGTCTCGGGCCACGTGTCCGAGGCGTAGGCGGCGTCGAGCGTGTCGTCCGGGAAGGGGGACGGCTCGTACTCCGCCGGGTCGGAGGCAGAGGCGGCAGAGGCGGCAGAGGCGGCGGACGTGGCCGGGGCGGTGGAGACCGTCGCCCCGGGGCCGTCCGAGCTGCCCGCCCGGGTCACCGCGGTCACGGTGGCGGTGTGGGCCTTCGCCCCGCCGGCCGCCGTGAGCACCGCGGTGGAGGTGGTGCCGGAGACGTGCGCGGTGGTTCCGTCGTCGAGGGCCACGGTGTAGCCCACCACCGGGAAGCCGCCGTCGCCGGCCGGCCGCCAGTTCACCCGGACCCGTTCGCCGTCGGTGACCACACCCGTGACGGTCGGGGTCTGGGGCCTGTTGTCGCCCGTGACGGCGGGCTGCGTCGTCGCGCTCCAGGGGGAGTCGCCGAGGGCGTTCACCGCGCGGACCCGCGCCGTGTACGACGTGCCGTCCTTCAGCCGGGTGAACACCGTGCTCCGGCTGTCCGGATCGGCGATCTCGACCTGCCGGCCGCCGCTGAGCGTGATCTCGTAGCCGGTGACCGGCGAACCGCCGTCGTCCTCGGGTGCGGACCAGGTGACCTTCACACTGGTGCCGGAAGGGGCCGCGGACACCGCGTCGGGCGCGGCCGGCACCGTCCTGCGCTTCGTGGTGAGCGAGGACCTGGCCCGGTCGAGGGCCGCGTACCGTTCGGTGAGGGTGCGGTCCGTGGCGGCCTCGTCCGCCACGGCCGTCCTCGCCGCGGTGAGCGCCGTGGTGAACGCCTTCCACGAGGCGTCCGTGTAGCGCTCGTCGGCGAGAGCGGACGCCGTGGCGACCAGGCTCTCCAGCCGCAGCCTCGGCAGCGGCACCAGCTGGTTCGCGGCCAGCGTCAGGCTCCGGGTCCGCAGGTCCGCCTCGAGCTGTGTCGCGTCCTCGGCACCGAGGAGGTCGCGGGCGGCGGCGAGTTCGCGCCGGAACACCCCGAAGTCGATCGTGCCGTACCGGTCCGCGTCCTCCGCCAGGCCCTCGTACTGGTCGACCGCCTTGCGCAGCGCGGACAGATCCGTCGGCGCGGGCGCCTCGACACGGTCGAAGGTGACCTGGCCGAGGTTGGCGACATAGGGGTGCGAGGAGTCCGCGTTCGTGGTCAGTCGCAGGTGCACGGCGTGCGTGCCGGTGATCGCCTCGGGCAGGGTCAGGCTGGTCGTCCCGCCCGACGACCACGAACTGCCGGTGACCGGCAGCGGGAGGGTCGCGTACGGCATACCGGGGGCGTCCGGGTCGAAGGAGTCCAGGTAGAGCTGGACGGCGGAACCGGTGCCGCAGCGGGCCGAGTTGTTGACGTAGGTGAGCGTGACGGTGTTCTTGGGGGAGTCGCCGAAGTCGACGTCCCCGTAGTCGAGCCAGGCGCCGTCGTAGGTGCCGCCGAGACTGGTGGCGGAACCCGCGCCGCTCCAGGTGGCCGGTTCGCTCTTCAGCCCGCCGCCGCTGTCGCCCTCGAAGGCAGTGGCGTCGAACACCACCGGGGCGTCCGCCTGCCGCGTCAGGGTGAGCGAGTGGACGTTGGCGACATAGGGCTGTGCGTCGGTCTGGGTGCTGGAGACGAACACGGCGTAGACGTCCTGGGTGCCCTCGAAGACGTCCGGGTCGAGCCGCGCGCTCGTGTCCGCCACGGTGCCCCAGCCCGAGCCGGTGTAGTCGAGCGGGACGGTGACGGCCGTCGGGCCGTCCTTCGCACCCAGGCGCAGTTCGAGGTGCGAGTCCGACGCCGCGCGGGAGCGGGGCTTGTCGTAGCTGACGGTGACGGTGTCGGCGCCGTCACCGAGGTCGGTGTCCCGCCACTGGGCCCACGCGCCGTTCGTCACGTTCTCGAAGACGCCGCCCGAGAGCTTCAGCGGGAGTGAACCGTCCCCGGTCGAGGTGGTGTTGGCCGTGGTGAGCGTCGCGAGTGTGGTGATCGGGGAGGACGAGGGCGCCGCTTCGGGCGAGAACTGGTACCAGTCGAAGTTCGACACCCACTGCCGCCCCGAGGGGGCGTGGAACACGAAGGTCGCGCCCGACGCCTCCAGCAGGGCCTGCGGGTCCAAGACCGCCGCCCGCACGGTCGTGTAGTACTGCCAGCCGCCGGTCCCGGGCAGGGAGACGGTGGCGACGACGGGGCCGTCGGCGTCCCCGGCGTGGATGTCCACGCTGCTCGGTTCCGCCGCCGCGGCCTGCGAGTTGGCGTAGCGCACGGAGACGCTGCGCGGGGCGACCCCGCCGAAGTCGAGGTCCGTGTACTGCTCCCAGGCGCCCTCGGTGACGCCGCCGAGGTCGCCGTCGGAGTAGTACGCCTCCTTCACGAGGCTGGGACCCTCCATCCGGTCGGGGTCCTCGGCCTGGAGGACGGCGTAACCGCCCTCGTCCAGGGTGAGCGCGTCGACGGCCGAGCGCAGCGCGTCGTGCGCCGCCATGAGCGTGCCGGTGGCGGAGGCGGAGTCCGCGAGGACGGTCCGCGCGCGCTCCAGCGCCGTGCGGAAGACGCCGTAGGAGCCGTCGGAGTAGTTGCCCTCGCGCACCAGGGAGGCCTCGTCGACGAGCGCGGCGAGGCTGCCCCGGTGCACGGCCGCGGCCGAGACGACCAGCGGGTCGGTCACGGACACGCCGGTGCCGGTCACCGTGGAGGCCGGTATGCCGTGCGGGAAGGCCCGGTCGCGGAAGGTGATGCCGAAGCGCGCGTCGGTCTTCGTGGTGCCGGTGAGCTTCAGCGACGCGGTGCGCCTGCCCGTGACCCGGAGGTCCGCCGTGACCCCGGCCGGGAGGCCGGTCACGCTCGCCGCGCCGGTCCGGGTGAGGCTGGTGCCCTTCCGCGCCGCGAACGACGCCCTGCCGGACAGCCGGAGCCGGACGCTCGCGTCGACGGTGCCGTCCGCGGCGGTCCGGACGGTCTCCGGGCGGGCGGAGACGACGGTCGTGCCCCTGCCGGGCCCGTGGTCGTCGTCACCGTCGCCCGAGTCGGTGTTCAGCGAGTACGCGGGCTCGGTGCGGGCGCCCCAGGACGACGGCTCGGAGCCCATGTCGAACTTCAGGGTGCCGCCGGCCACGATCTGCGAGTAGTCGAGCCACGTGTTCGAGAACCGCTTGCCGTTCAGAGAGGCGCTCTGCACGTAGTAGTCGTCCGGCGAGACCCCGTCGGCCTCCACGGTGAACTCGGCGCCGCTTGCGTAGGTGATCGTCGTGGAGTCGAAGAACGGGCTGCCGATCTGGAACTGGCTGGAGCCCGCGGTCACCGGGAACAGCCCGAGAGCGGCGGCGACGAACATCGTCGACATGGTGCCGGCGTCGTTGTCCATGGTCGGCAGGAAGCCGTCCGGGGCGAGTTCGTAGGCCTTGGTCTTCACCGGCGGCCTGAACTCGCCGCCGGAGCTGGGCGCTTCGTTCGTGGAGCCCGTCGCGATGTACCGGTTCCAGGTCTCACCCGTGTAGATGGCGCGCACCCACTTCTGCGTCAGGCTCGGCTCGCCGACGTAGTTGAAGAGGTAGGGGGCCTGGAGGTCGATCTCGTTGGCGTTGGAGTGCAGCATGGTCGAGCCGTCGTCGGCGTCGGAGTCCTCGCCGAACATGTGCCGGATCGCGGCCCGGCCGGCCTTCTCGCCGCCCATGGCCTCGATGAGGCCGCCCATGTCGTACGCGTCGTACCAGTGGTACTGCCACAGGGTGCCCTGGTAGAGCCTGGCCTCCTCGAACTTCTCGTAGTCGACCTGCTGCCAGTCGCCCTCGCCGTCGCGCGGCGTGAGCAGACCCACCTCGGTGCCGTCGGCCGCGGTCCAGGCGCCGGGCTTGACCAGGTTGTCGGTCGCCATCGTCGCCTGCTCGCGCAGCTTCCCGGCGTCCGCGTCCTCGCCGAGCGCGTCGGCGATGACGGACAGCGCCCACTGGTCGTAGCCGCGCTGGACCGTCGTACCGGGGTCACCCGCGATGTAGCCCTGCCGCAGCTGCGTGCCGGTGTAGTAGCCGGTGTACGACTTCAGCGCCGGGTACGCCTCGTCCAGCCGGTCGAAGTCCTTGAACCCCTTCGACAGGGCGTCGGCGATCACCACGGCCGAGCGTTCCCAGCGCACCGTCGGCACCGAGTGGGTGAGGCTGCCGAGGCTCTTGCCCGCGGCGTGCGCGTCGGCGAAGAGGATGACCGCGGACTGCACCATGTCCCGGTAGGTCGCCGGGTCGATGTAGGCCTCGACCGAGTACTTGCGGAAGTCGTCCCAGGTGGACCAGCCGTCGTAGTACGTGAAGCCGTTCGCCTTGTGCACGGCGCCGTCGACGCCGCGGTAGGTGCCGCTGGTGCTGGTGGCGTTCACCGGCAGCGCGTACATGCGGTAGAGGTGCGTGTAGAACTGCTTGGTGAGCGTCGAGTCCGGGTCGGCCTTCTTCGAGGCCTCCACCGCCACGGCGCCGAGCGTGCGGTTCCAGTCCGCCTTCGTCCGCGCGCGCACCTCCTCGAAGGTGCGGCCCGCGACCTCCTCGTGCTGGTCGGTGGCGGCCTGTTCGGCGCTGATCGGCGACAGCGTGACGCGCAGTTCGACGTCATCGCCGTCGGCCGGGTCGAACCCGAGGACGGCGCCGGTGTCGGTGCCGTCCCGCGCCGTCGCGTCGCCCAGCGCGCCGTCGTCGCCCCAGGTGCGCAGCGAGGTCACGGGGACGTTCGTGGTGGCGTAGTAGTACAGGCGGTACGAGGCGCCGTTGAACGATCCGGCGATCTGGCCGCTGATCGCGGTCGTCCCGTCCTTCAGCCGTGTCGCGTCCAGGGTCGCGCGGGTGCGGCTGGTGAAGTTGTTGGCGAGGTCGAGGACGAGCTGGGGCCGCGCTCCCGCGGGGAACGCGTACCGTTCGAGCGCCGTGCGGGTCGTCGCCGTCATCTCGGCGTCGATCGTCCCCGAGGGGGACCCGAGCCCCACCCGGTAGGAGCCGGGCGTCGCGCTCTCGTCGTCGTGGCTGTAGGGGTGCGCGTACGTGCCGGTGGCCGGGCGGCTGTCGTACTGCTGGGAGGTCGGGACGACCAGCAGGTCGCCGCCGCCGCCCGAACCGCCCACGCCGTCCAGGTTCGTGGCGGTGAACCCGGCGATGTGGTCCTCGTTGTAGTCGTACCCCGAGTGGTTGCGGCCCGGGGTCGTCATCGGGTTGACCTTGGCCAGGCTGTGCGGCGCCTGGGCGCCGGGAAGGTCGTTGCCGTCGTCGCCCGCGGTGGACACGAACGGGTCGACGAGCTTCGTGTAGTCCGTTGCGCCGGACGCCTCGCCGGTCGAGGGCGAGGCCTTCGTGACGGGCACGGCGACGGCGGTGCCGCCGCCCGTCAGCGCGGCCAGGCCGAGTGCCCCGGCGAGCACCGCCGCGACCGTGGCCCGCAGGGCGGCCCGTGGACTGGACGACCGTATCGGCGGTCTCTTGGATCTGTCGGGCATGACGAGCACGGACCCTTCCCTGTTGGACAACGTTGTCAAGCGGCTTCCGAAGCGTGCGCTCCGGGTGAACGCTCCGCCATCACATAGGGAGAAGTCATACAACGGGGAAACGGAGTTCGTACAGAGGTTCACCCGGTCGCGGGCGCCGCGGACGCGGGCCGCCGGCACCCGGTGTCCACGTAGTGGTATTTGCCGATTGCGTGCGACCCGTCGGCAAGATGTCCGCGAACCCGTGTGTGCGGCGCGGGATTTCTTCGCCCCGGACTCCGTACCGAAGAGGCATCTTCCGGCGCGTCGAACCGGTGCCGGCGACGTGGCGATAGTGTTCCGCTCCAGCGGCTGGGGGGACGCGGAAACCCCCCTGTGCGAAATCGGCATCAGGACATGCGGGGGGGCATGGAGAACAATCTCGGTTCATCGCGTCGTTCGTTCGACATCTGGAGTGAACTCGCCCCGTCCTTCCGTGAAAACGCCCTGGCCCGTTCGGCCGCCGGCGCGCGGAGCGTCCATGACGGAATCAGCGGCTCCAAGGGAACCTGGCGCCCGGTGCGCCCGAGCTTCGTCGACCGGAGCCACTACGACGAACTGGGCCGCGTTTCCGCACGTCTGATGCGGTTGATCCTCGATTCCTGCCGCCGCAGGGCCACCACGGTCGGCGAGCTCCAGGAGGTGCTGGGGGTGGACGAGGCCGACACACCGCTGCTGTCGCGCACCGAGCTTCTCGGCGACCACCTGCTCGTCGCCGCACGCCCCGACATCGTCTATCGCTCCGGCGTCCCCCGGTTCGTCGAATTCAATATCGACGGTGCGCTCGGCGGCACACTCCAGGCCGATCTCCTCGCCGCACGATTCCGCGATCTCTACCGCCCGCTTCCCGGCGGGGACCGTATCGACGCCCCGCCGTCCGCCGTGGATTCCCGTTTCGCCGAAATCCGTACGTCACTGGGGCTTTCGGAGGGGACGCGGGTCGCCATTCCGGTGTTCCGCAAGGGCGCGGCACCCGGACTCGAGGACCCCGACGCCTTTCTCGCCTGGCTGGCCCCGATGTGCGAGAGCGGCCGACGGCACGGCATGGACACCGTCGCCTGCCCCATGGACCGGCTGGAGACCGGCGAGGACGACGTCCTGCTGCTCGACGGGCGGCGGGTGGACGCCGTGTTCCGGCTCTTCCTCAGCTTCGACCAGCCGCCGAGCCGCGGCCTGGACGCCCTGGTCCGCTCCGTGCGCGCCGGCCGGGTGCGGATGCACACGTCCGAGGCGACCTGGCTGCTCAGCGACAAGACCACGATGGCCTGGCTCTGGGCGGACAAGGACACGCTGCCCGAGGACGATCAGCGGCTGATCGAGCGCCACCTGCCCTGGACCGCCCTGTTCCCCGCACCCGGCTCCGAGGGCGACGCGCTGCTGCGGCACGCCCTGGCCCACCGCACGGAGCTGGTCCTCAAGCCCGTCGGCGGCTACGGCGGCGGGGGCGTGGTCCTCGGCCCCGAGGTCCGGGACGAGGACTGGCGCCGGGCGCTGGAGGACGCCCGACGGGCCGGACGCCACATCCTGCAGACCCATGTGACGCCGGACCGGCTCGCGCTGGACTTCCAGGACCAGGAGACCGGGGCCCTGGAACACGCCGAAGTACCCTTCGTCGTCGGCCCGTTCGTGTTCGGCGGCGCCCCCTCGGGCGTGCTGGTACGGCACGGCGTCCCCGGCGGCGGGCCCGTCCTCAACGCCCACCACGGTGCCCTGATGAGCTCCGTGGTGCTGGCGGACCGATGTTGAGTGCCACCCGGAGGGGACGGGAAACCCCGGGCAAGGAGCGGCTCGGCTCGCCGTTCCGGCTCTTCCAGTCCGCCGTGGTCTCCTCGGACCTCGCGGACGGCATCTACAAGATCGCGGTCCCGCTGCTGGCCCTCGGCATCAGCCGCTCCGCGGTCGCGGTCGGTGCGGTCGGACTCGCCGTCCGGCTGCCCTGGCTCATCGCCACCCTGCCCGCCGGGGTGCTGGCCGACCGGTACCCGCCCCGCAGCGTCATGCGCTGGGCGTCGGCGGTCCGGCTGCCACTGGTGGCCGTCATGTGTGCCCTGGCCGCCACGGACCGGCTGCCCCTGTGGGCGCTGGTCGTCACCGCCTTCCTCATCGGCTGCGCCGGCATCTTCGTCGACGTGGCCGCCCAGTCCCAGCTGCCCCGGCTGGTCCCGGTGGGGCAGCTCCCCAAGGCCAACGCCTCCCTGCAGTCCACCCAGATGTTCCTCGCGCAGCTGATCGGCCCGGCACTCGGCGGCTACGTGGTGGCGCTGGGCTCCGGCGGCGGACTGGCGGTGGTGGTCGCCCTGTACGTGGTCACCGTCTGGGCGCTGGGACTGCTGCCCGCGGCCGTCGAGCAGGCGGCGGCCAGCCACACCCGGCCGGCACCCGAACCGGTCCGGGCGGGCGGGCGCCGGTCGTCGCTCGGCTCCCTGGTCGCCGAACTCGGCGAGGGGCTGCGCTACTTCCGCGGCCGGGGGGACCTCGCCCGGCTCGCGACGGCCGCCGCCGTCAACAACCTCTCCTACTCGATGTGCCTGACCATGCTGCCGCTGTGGGCGGTGCGCCCCGGACGGCTCGGCCTCTCCGAGACCGGGTACGGGCTGCTGCTCACCTGCCTCGCGGTCGGCAGCATCCTCGCCGGCCTGGTGACCGGACGGATCCTCGCGGCGGTCGGCGACGGGCCGGTCATGCGGTTCGGTGCGCCGCTGCTCGGCGTCTGCTTCCTCGCCCTGGCCGTGCCCGCGGTGCCCGTCGTCGCCCTGGGGCTGTTCGTCTACGGGCTGGTGTCCATGGTCTGGAACGTGGCGGTGGTCTCCTACCGCCAGGCGACCATCCCGCTGCCCCTGTTCGGCCGGGTCAACGCCGCCTACCGCTGGCTGACCTGGGGAGTCATCCCGTTCGGCTCGCTGCTGGGCGGCACCCTCGCCGCCACGGCCGGCACCACCTGGGTCTTCCTGACCGCGGGCGCCCTGCCCCTGGTCGCGGCGGCCCTGCTGCCCCCGCCCCGCCCGCGCACGGTCCCCGAAGCGTCGACGCCTGCCGCGCCGGCCCAGGAACCGCCGGTGCCCGAGGCACCTGCCGCCGAAGCCCCGCTGCCTGACGTGCTCGCCCCGGAGGGGGCGGTGTCTGGTGCGTCGGCCGCCGAGGGGTGGGTGTCTGAGGTGCCGGTTCAGGAACCGCGCGTGTCCGAGGCGCTTGTCGGCGAAGCGCCGGTTGCCGACGTGCTCGCCCTGGAGGGGGCGGTGCCTGGTGCGTCGGCCGCCGGGGGGTGGGTGTCTGAGGTGCCGGTTCAGGAACCGCGCGTGTCCGAGGCGCTTGTCGGCGAAGCGCCGGTTGCCGACGTGCTCGCCTTGGAAGGGGCGGTGTCTGGTGCGTCGGCCGCCGAAGCGTCGGTGCCTGACGTGTCCGCCCAGGTACCGCTGGTCCCCGAAGAGCCGGTGCCTGACCTCTCGGCCCACAAGCCGCCGGTCCTCGAAGCCCCGGACCACAAGCCGCCGGTCCTCGAAGCGACGGCTCACAAGCCGCCGGTGCCTGATGTGCCGGCCGCCAATGTGCCCGCCAATGTGCCGGCCGCCAATGCGCCGGCCGTCAACGCGCCGTCTCCCGACGCGCCGGTCCTCGAAGGGCCGTCTCCCGACGCGCCCGCGTGGACCGGTGAGGGTGCCGACGGTGCCGGCGGCACCGCGGCGGGCGGTCCGGCCGAGGCACCCGGCGGGCAACCCGACCATGCTCCGGGAGCCGGGCGTACCGGCCGCCCGCACCTGGACCGACGGAAACCGGCGTTCACCGACGTCCCGGACGCGGCAGCCGCCGCCCGGCCCGCCGACCCGACCTCCCCCGGGGTGGACGCGACCCGCGCCGCGCGGGACTGACGGGGCCCACCGGACCTCCCCGCGCCCACCCCTCGTACCGCCTTGCCTACCGCAGTCCGCACCGACCACACGGAAATGGTGTCCACGCATGTCGTTCCTGCATGACCTGCTCACGGCGCAGGCCGCCTCGGCCCCCACCCGCACGGCAGCCCTCCTCTCGGACTCGTCGGCCACCTACGGCCAGGTGGAGACCGAGGCGGACCGGGTCGCCGCGGCCCTCGTGGCCCGCGGCGTCCGGCCCGGCAGCCGGGTCGGACTGCACATGTCGCGCTCCCTGGCGCTGCTCCCCGCCGTCTTCGGCATCCTGCGCGCGGGCGGCGTCTGCGTCCCGGTCGACCCCGAGGACCCCGCCGAGCGCCGCGCCACCATCCTGGAGTACTCGGGCGCCACGCTCGTCGTCACCGAGCGCGCCCTCCTCGACGGGCCCGCGCCCGAAGGCACCCGGCAGCTCGCCGTCGAGGACCTGCTCGACGAGGCCGTCGAACCGCTCGCCGGACCGGTCGAACTCGCCCCGGAAGCCCTGGCGTTCATCTTCTACACCTCCGGATCCACCGGCACCCCCAAGGGCGTGATGCTCACCCACCGGGCCCTGCTCAGCGGACAGCGCTGGCTCCAGCGCACCTTCCCGCTCGAACCCGGCGACCGCCAGCTGCTGCGCACCACCCTCAGCATCACCAACCTGGTCCGCGAGGTGTTCTGGCCGGTGCTCTCCGGCGGCACCGTGGTCATCGTCCCGCCCGGTGACCACAAGGACCCCGACCGGCTGGTCGAGCTGATCAACAGCGGTTCCGTGACGACGCTGATGGTCGTACCGGCGCTGCTCTCCGGCATCCTGGAGAACCCCGGCCTCGCCGCCAACACCTCGCTGAAGTACGTCTTCTGCAGCAGCGACGTGATGCCCGGCGCGCTGCCGGAGAAGTACTTCGCCACCGGCCTGTCCGCCCGGCTGTTCAACGTCTACGGACTCACCGAGGCCCTCTACAGCACCTACTGGGAGTGCCTGCCCGGCGCCGTGTACGACGGCTTCGTGCCGGTCGGTCACCCCGCCGAGCTGACCCCCCGGATCCTCGACGCCGACCTCGGCCCGGTCCCGCCGGGCGAGACGGGCGAGCTGTGCCTGGCCGGCGTGGGCATGGCCGAGGGCTACGACCGGCTGCCCCGGCTCACCGCCGAGAAGTTCGCCGACACCGACGACGGCCGGGTGTTCCGCACCGGCGACCTGGCCCGGCAGTCCGAGGACGGCCGCCTCGAACTCCTCGGCAGGATGGACGACCAGGTCAAGATCGCCGGCTACCGGGTGGAGCTGGGCGAGGTCGAGGCCCGGCTGCTCGAAGTCCCCGGCGTCACCGGCGCCGTCGCCTCCGGGCTGCGCGGCGCGGGCGGCCACCAGCGGCTGGTCGCCCACCTGACCTGCGACGGGGAGCCGCCCACCGCCGCCGCGATCCGCGCCCACCTGGGCGACCGGCTGCCGTACTACATGGTCCCGGCCGCCTTCACCGTCATCGACGCGATCCCGCTCACCCACAACGGCAAGGTCGACCGCCGCTCCCTGCACGAGCTGCCGGGCGCCCACCTGGAACTGGCCGAGGACTACACGGCCGCGCGCAACGAACTCGAGAGCTACCTGTGCGCGCTGTGGGCCGAGACCCTGGAGCTGCCCGCCGTCGGCATCCACGACAACTTCTTCGCGCTCGGCGGCGACTCCATCCAGGGCTTCCTGATCAGCGCCAAGGCCAACCGCGACGGCATCGGCCTGAGCGCCACCCAGGTCTTCGCCACCCCCACCGTCGCCGAGACCGCCGCCTTCATGGCGGCACAGGGCGACACCGGCCCCGCCCCGTCCGGCTCCTTCGACCCGCAGGGCTTCACCCTCGCCGAGGAGGACCTGGCCGCGGTGCGCGCGGCCGCCGCCGACCCCGACGGCGTCGAGACGGTGTACCCGCTCACCGAGATGCAGAAGGGCATGCTGTTCCACTCGCTGCTCGACCCGGACTCCGGCGTCTACTTCGAGCAGTTCCTGTACGCGGTCGACGGCGAGGTCGACCTCGACGCGTACCACCGGGCCTGGCAGCAGGTCGTCGACCGGCACGAGATCCTGCGGGTCTGGATCGCCACCAAGGGCCTGTCCGAGCCCCTCCAGGCCGTGCAGCGCACCGCCGAGCTGGGCTGGACCGTCCTGGACTGGTCCGACCGCACCGAGGCGGAGCAGAAGGAGCTGCTGGAGCGCTACCTCGACGAGGACCGGCGCCGCGGCTTCCCCTACGACCGGGCGCCCCTGTTCCGGCTGACCCTGGTCCGGCTCGGCGCCACCGCGTACAAGCTGGTGATGAGCTACCACCACCTGATCCTCGACGCGTGGTCGCTCTTCGTCCTGCTGCGCGACTCCCTGGAGATCTACCACTCCGGCCTCGAAGGGAGGCTGCCCGAGCTGCGCCCGACGCGTTCCTTCGGCGACTACGTGTCCTTCCTGGAGCACGAGGACATCGAGGGCGCCCGGGACTACTGGCTTGAGCGGCTGGCCGGCTTCCGCCGTCCCACCGTCATCGGCCGCTCCACGCAGCTCGGCCTCTCCGCCAGCTCGCAGGAGATGCACGCCGAGGCCCGCCTCGACCTCGGCGAGGAGCTGACCGAGCGGCTGCTCGCGTACGGTCGCGCCAACCAGCTGACCCTGAACTCCCTGGTGCAGGGCGCCTGGGCGGTGGTCGTGGGCGGGAGCAGCGGCCAGGACGACGTCTGCTTCGGCATCACCATCACCCACCGCCCGGTGGCGCTGGCCGGGGTCGAGGACGTCGTCGGCATCTTCATCAACAGCCTCCCGATGCGGGTGAACCTGGAGCCCGGGCAGCCCGTCGGCCGCTGGCTGCAGCAGATCCAGCGTACCCAGGTCGCCGCCCGCTCCCACGACCACTACCCGCTGCCGCTGATCCAGCAGCGCACCGACCTGCCCAGCGGCCAGCCCCTGTTCGAGTCGCTGCTGATCTTCGAGAACTTCCCCCGGGGCACCGGGTGGACCGGCCGGGGCGGCCTCGACGTGCGCCAGGAGCGCTACGTCGGCTGGACCAACTACCCGTTCGCCATCGAGGCGATGCCCGAGGAGCAGCTCTTCTTCCAGGTCAAGTACGACCTGGCGTTCTTCGACGCGGAGTCGGTGGAGCGCATCCTGGGCGCCTTCCGCGGCGTTCTGGAGGCCATCGCGGACGGCGGCACGACCCCGGTGGGCAAGCTCGCCGAGCACATCGCGGCCAACCGGCCCGGCCCGGCGGCCGGACCCCGGCCCGCGGACACCGGTGCGCGGGCGCTGTTCCCGGCCCGCGGCACCGCCGCGGCCGCCGGGGTCACCACGGCCCCCGCCACCGAGGACGAGATCGCGCTGGCCGCGATCTGGGCGCAGGTGCTCCAGGTCGAACAGGTCGACGTCCACACGCCGTTCCTGGCGCTGGGCGGGTCCTCGCTGGCGGCCATGCGGCTGGTGGCGCTCGCCCAGGCGGAGGGCTTCGACTTCGAACTGAGCGAGCTGTTCGCCGAGGACGGCACCGTCCACCGCCTCGCCGCGGACGCGGACGGCGACGCGGCCGGGGACGGCGGCACCGGACGGTAGCGGCACCCGGACGAAGGCGGTGGCCCCGTCGCGGGCGGGGCCACCACAGGGGCGACGACGGACACAGGTCGGAGGGGTACGGCGAGGTGGAAGACACACAACGGGGTGCGGGGGAGCGGGACCCGCTCGCGCTCCTTCGCGAACTGGCCGAGCAGGGCGTCACGGTACGCTCCCGCCGCGGCAGACTGTCCGTCGACGCCCCGCCGGACGCCCCCCGGGAACTCCTCGACCGCCTCACGGCCGCGAAGGAGCCGGTCCTCGCGGCGATCACCGCCCACCCCGGCCTGCCCGGGCCCCGGGTGGCCGCCGCGGACCCGGCGCCCCGACCGTCCGGGCGCCCCTTCCCGGTGACCGACCTCCAGAGCGCCTACCAGGTCGGCGAGTGGGACTTCCCCGAACTGGCCACCCCGGCGTACATCGCGCACGGCTTCGAGGTCCCGGCCCTCGACACCGGACGCTGGCACGGGGCGCTGCGCACGGTCCTCACCCGGCACGAGATGCTCCGCGCCGCGGTCGGCCCGGACGGCCGCCAACGGGTCGTCCCGCTCGACGACGGCTGGGGCCCGGCCCTGGTCGACTGGAGCCACCTCGACGCCGCCGAGGCCCGCGCGGCCTTCCACCGGGAACGGGAGACGGCGGCCGCACTCCTGCCCGGCCTGACGGACGGCCCCCAACTGGGCTGCGCGGTCTACTCCGCCCGGGGCACCACCTTCGTCCTGCTCTGCCTGCGGCTGTTCGTCCTGGACGCCCGCTCCATCGGGCTGCTCTGCCGCGACCTGGCCGACGCCTACGAGGGGCGGGCCTTCGCCGAACCGCCCGTGGAGCCGGGGTACTTCGCCCGGTACACCGAGGCCCTCGCCGCCCACCGGGACAGCCAGGCCCACCGCAACGCGGTCGCGCACTGGCAGCGCCGGACCCCCGCCCTGCCCGGCCCGCCGACCCCGCCGACCCTGTCCCGCCCGGCCCGCGCCCGCTTCGCCCGGGTCCGCCACCGGCTGCCCGCGCCGGAGTGGGAGGCGCTGCGCGAACGGGCCCGCGGCGCCGGCCTGTCGGCCAACTCCGTGCTGTGCGCGGCCTACGCCGAGGTGCTGCGCCGCTGGTCGGGCCGGCCCTCCTTCACCCTCACCGTCCTCGTCGCCACCCGCGCCATGCTGGCCGCCGGCCCGGACGGCACCGACCCCGCACCGGCCGCCTGCGTGGGGAACTTCGGCAGCACGCTGCTGCTGGAGTGCGACGGCACCGGCGACACCTTCGCCGAGCGCGCCGGGGCCCTGCAACGGCGGCTGATGGCGGACCTGCCGCACACCTGGCTGTCCGGCGTGGAGGTGGCCCGCCGGGCACGCCGAGAGAGCCCCGGGACCGCGGTGGGCAGCCCGTTCGTCTTCGCCTCGGGACTCGACGACGCGGCGTCCGACGCGCTGCCCCCGCACCTGCGGGCCGACGGATGGGAGCTGGTCTTCAAGTCCATGCACACCCCGCAGGTCCTCCTCGACCACCAGGTCTCCGAGGAGGACGGGGAACTCGTCTGCACCTTCGACCACGTGGCCGAGGCCTTCCCCGAGGGCCTGGTCGACGAGCTGGCGGCGGCCCACGCCGACCTGCTGCGCCGCCTGGCCGGGAACGACGCCCCCTGGGCCGCCCCGCACCCGCCGCCGCTGCCCGGGGCCCTGCTGGCCGCGCGCACCGCCGCCAACCGCACCGCGCGCGACCTCCCGGGCGGCGGGGTCCTGGACGGGCTGCGCGAGAGCGCCGCGCGCACCCCCGACCGCGTGGCCCTCCACGGCGCGGACGGCAGGACCACCTACCGCGAGGCCGCGGACCGGGTGGGGCGCACGGCAGCCGCGCTGACCGCCTCCGGGGCCACGCCCGGCGAACTCGTCGGCGTGCTGGCGCGCAAGAGCCCCGGCCAGTACCTCGCCGCGCTCTCGGTGGTCGCGGTCGGCGGCGCCTACGTACCGCTCGGCGTCGACTGGCCGCCCGCCCGGCTCGACGCGCTGCTCACCCGGCACGGCATCGGCAGGGTGCTGGCCGACGCCGAGGGGGCACGGCTCCTCGCGGAGCTGGAACGGCCCGTCCACGTCCTCGCCCTCGACGCCCCCGGGCACCCCGGCGAGCCGCTGCCGCTGCCGCTGCCGGTGCCCGCCCCCGACGACCTCGCGTACGTCATCTTCACCTCGGGCTCCACCGGCACCCCCAAGGGCGTCGCCATCCCGCACGGCGGGCTGCTCAACACCGTCCAGGACATGGTGGAGCGCTTCGGCGTCGGCCCGGACGACCGGCTCCTTTCGCTGTCCGAACTGCACTTCGACCTCTCGGCCTTCGACCTGTTCGGCGCCCTGTGCGCCGGCGCGACCGTCGTCGTCCCGCCCTGCGCAGCCCGCCCCGACCCCGACCTGTGGGCGCACTGGGTGCGGCACAGCGGCGCCACCGTCTGGAACACCGTCCCGGCGCTCCTCGACATGCTCCTCGACCACCTCGGCGACGAACGCGCCGCCGACGTCCTGGGCGGACTGCGGCTGGTCCTGCTCAGCGGCGACTGGATCCCGCTCGGCCTGCCCGACCGGGTCCGGCGGGCCGCGCCCAAGGCCGAGGTGGTCGCCCTGGGCGGCGCCACCGAGGCGTCCATCTGGTCCAACCACCACCTCGTGGACCGGATCGACCCGTCCTGGAAGTCCGTGCCGTACGGGCTGCCCCTGGCCAACCAGCGCTACCACGTCCTCGACGCGGACGCGGGCTTCGCGGACGTGCCCCACTGGGTGCCCGGCGAACTCTTCATCGCCGGTGACGGCCTGGCCACGGCGTACTACGGGCAGCCCGAACTGACCGCGGCCCGCTTCCCCACCCACCCCCGCACCGGCGAGCGCCTGTACCGCACCGGCGACCACGCCCGCTACCGGCCCGACGGCACCCTGGAGTTCCTCGGCCGCCTCGACAGCCAGGCCAAGGTGCGCGGCTACCGGGTGGACCTCCTGGAGGTCGAGCAGCAGCTGGCGGCGCAGCCCGGTGTCCGGGCCGCGGCCTGCGTCGTCACCGGCACCGGTGCCGCCGCCCGCCTGATCGCCTTCCTCGTCGCCGAGGAAAGCGGCGGTCCGGGCCCCGACGGCGGTCCGGGCCCCGACGGCGAGCCGGTCCCCGGTCCCGCCGCGTTGCGCGCCCGGCTGGGCACCATCCTGCCCTCGTACGCGGTGCCCAGCGCCTTCCACACCGTCGCCGCCCTCCCGCTGACCGCCAACGGCAAGCGCGACGCCCGCGCGCTGCTCGCCCTCGCCGAGGAGCACGCGGCGGGGACCGGGGACGCGGACGCCGACCGGACCGCCGCGTCCGGCCGCGCACCGCGCACCGAGCGGGAGTCCGCGCTGGCCCGGCTGTGGCAGGAGGTGTGCGGCACGGCCGTCCGGTCGGTCGACGACGACTTCTTCGCCAGCGGCGGCAGCTCGGTCTCCGCGGTGCGGCTGGTCCGCCGGATCGAGGAGGAGTTCGGCGTCCGGCTGCCGCTGTCCAGCCTCTTCGAGGCGAGCACCGTCGCGCAGCAGGACACACTGCTCGACCGGCACGTCGACACCCTGCTCGTGCCGGTCAGACCCGGCGACGGGGCGGCGGTGGTCCTGGTCCACCCGGTGGGCGGACACCTCCTCGGCTACCGCGCCCTGATCGACGCGCTGCCCGCCCCGTACGCGGTGTACGGCCTGCAGGCCCCGCCCACCGGCCGGCTCCCCGCGACCCTGCCCGAGCTGGCGGCGCGGTACGCGGGGGCGGTCGCGGCCCTGGGGCGGCCCGTCCACCTCCTCGGCTGGTCGATGGGCGGCGTCCTCGCGGCGGAGACCGCCCGCCGCACCGACCTCGTCCAGCCCCTCTCGCTGACCCTGGTCGACAGCTTCGTGGCCGCCACCGACGGCGCGGACCTGGACGAACGGGCCGCCGCGGCCGGGTTCTTCACCGACTACCTCGGCCAGCGGGACGGCACCGCCGAGATCGCCGTACCCGCCGGCCACCCGGACCCCTTCGGGCACCTCGCCGCCACCCACCTGCCCCAGGAGCCGGCCGACGCCCTGCGCGGCCTCTACGACCAGTACCGCGCCCTGTACCGGCTGCTGCTCGGCCACCGCCCGCGGCCCCTGCCGCAGGACTGCCCGCTCCTGGTCGTAGAGGCCGAGCGGGAACGACCGGACGCCTTCGGAGGCCTGACGCCGCTGCACCTGCACCCGGCCGGGCTCGTCCCGCCCGGCGCGCGGATCGCCCCCCTGCCCGAGACGCACTACTCCGTGGTCCGCGACGGTGCCGCCCGGCGGCTCGCGGAACTCTTTCACACCCGTACAGCGAAGGGATCGGCATGACGAGCAGAACGATCAAGGACATCGTGGTCCTCGGCGAGTCCGAGCCGGAGAACGTGCGCCAGGTGCGCAAGGGCCCGGACCGCTGGATCTCCGGCGAGCTGGCCATCACCAACACCCTGCACTTCACCAGCCCCGACGGAGCCTTCACCTCGGGCATCTGGGAGAGCACCCCGGGCAAGTTCCGCGCGGTGTACGAGGAGGACGAGTTCTACCACATGCTCCACGGCCGGGTGGTCATCGCCGACGACGACGGCAACGCCCGCACCTTCGTCCCCGGCGACACCATCGTCGTCCCCGCCGGATTCACCGGCACCTGGGAGGTCCTGGAGCCCACCAAGAAGTTCTACGCCCACTACCGGCCGCTGGACGAGGACCGCACCGGCCCCGCCGTCCAGGCCGGCTGACCCGGCGGAGAGGAACACCATGACCACTGCCCCGCGCGGGGGACACCCGCACCACCGGCTGCTCGGCGTCGGCTACGGGCCCTCGCACCTGTCCATGAGCGCGCTGCACGCCTCGGCCGGACCGGCCGCCGCCGGGACGTCCCTGCACTTCCTGGAATCCAGGGACGCCTTCTCCTGGCACCCCGACATGCTGCTGCCCGGCGCCCGCATGCAGGTCGCCTTCCTGAAGGACCTGGTGACCCCCAGGGACCCGACCAGCCCGTACAGCTTCGCCAACTACCTGGTGTCCAAGGGCCGGCTGGAACCCTTCCTCAACCTGGGCACGCTCAACCCGACCCGGCGCGAGTACGTCGACTACTTCCGCTGGGCGGCCGACCGGCTCGCCGGCTACGTCACCTACGGCAGCACCGCCGAGGCGATCCGCCCGGTGACCGGTCCCGACGGGCGGGTCACCCGCCTGGAGGTGGACCACCGCGGCCCGGACGGCACCCGGCACACCGTCTGCGCCGACCACGTGTCCCTGGCACCCGGCGGCACCCCGGTCGTCCCGTCCGGCGTCGAGCCCGGCACCCTCCGGGACGGCACCGTCCTGCACAGCAGCTCCTTCCTGGGCGGCATCCGGCGCTTCCACGACCGCGGCCGCGAGCTGCCCTACCGCTTCCTGGTGGTGGGCGCCGGACAGAGCGCGGCGGAGATCTTCCAGTACCTGGCCGGCGAGTTCCCGGCGGCGGACGTCACCCTGGCGCACCGCGGGTTCGCGCTGATGCCCGCCAACAGCAGCGCCCTGGCCAACGCCATCTTCGACCCGGCCTCCGTCGACCTGTTCCACGGCGCCGGACCCGAGCGCCGCCGCGGCATCCTCACGGAGCTGAAGGCGACCAACTACGCCGCCGTCGACGACGAGGACATCACCGCCGTCGCCGAACTCCTCTACGACCAGCAGGTGCACGGCGGGCAGCGCCTGCACCTGAGCCGGTTCACCGAACTGACCGGTGCCCGCACCGAGGACGGCCTGGTCACCGCCACCCTGCGCGACCTGCTCACCGGCGAGGAACGCGGCGAGCGCCACGACGCGGTCGTGCTGGCCACCGGCTACGACTTCCGCGAGGCCCGCGGCCTGCTGAGCGGCGTCGACCCGTACCTGCTCAGGGACGGGGACGGCGAACTGCTCGTCGACCGCGACTACTCGGTACGCACCGACGAGAGCTTCGCACCGCGGGTCTTCCTGCACGGCGCCGCCGAACACACCCACGGCCTGACCAGCACCCTGCTGTCGCTGCTCGCCCACCGCGCCGGAGACATCCTCGACGCCGTCCTCGACACCCCGGCCGCCGGCCACCAGGATCTCGCCACCCCACTGTTCGAAGGAGTCCACGCATGAGCGGCATCCGGATCCAGCGGCGGGCCGACGCCCTCGTCAAGGAGGAGTACGGCTGCGCGTTCCGCCGCATCCTGCCCTGGGAGTCCAGCGGACCCTCGGACACCGGCATGGGCGTGTGTACCGTCCCGCCCGGCACGGCCACCACCCCGCACTCCCACGAGGACCACGAGCACTTCTACGTGGTGCGCGGCAGCGGCCACGCCGAGGTCGACGGGGAGCGTACGCGGATCGCCGCGGGCGATGCCCTGGTCGTCGGCGCCCACCAGCGCCACCACTTCGAGAACACCTCGGACACCGAGGAACTGGAGATGGTGTCGGTCTGGTCCCTCGGCCCCTTCGGCGCCGCCCCGGCCGCCGGGCAGGCCCACGGGGAGGACCGATGACACCGGCCCCGCGCCGCTTCCTGGTCACCGCCACACCCCCCACCACCAACGGCGACCTGCACGTCGGCCACCTCTCCGGGCCCTACCTGGGCGCCGACGTGTTCAGCCGCGCCCAGCGGATGCTGGGGCACACCGTCCTGTACGCGTCCGGCGGCGACGACCACCAGACGTACGTGGTCACCACCGCCGAGCGGCTGGGCCTGGACCCGGTGGAGCTGGCGGCGCGCTGCAACCGCGAGATCGTCGGCACACTGGAACTCGCCGGCATCGACATCGACGCGTTCACGAGCCCCGACGACGCCTACCGCGCCGAGGTGCGGGAGTTCTTCACCGGCCTGCACCGGGCGGGCCGGCTCAAGACCCGCACCTGGACCTTCCCGTACTGCGGGCGGACCGGCCGCTACCTCCTGGAGGCCTTCGCCACCGGGTACTGCCCCGAGTGCCTGGTCGGCACCTGCGGGGCGATCTGCGAGAACTGCGGCCACCCCAACGACGTCGACTCCCTGCTCTTCCCCACGAGCACCGGCGCCGGGCCCGCCACCACCACCCAGCCGCGCGAGACGGAGATCCTTGTCCTGCCGCTGGAGGAGTACCGGGAGCAGTTCACCGAGTTCTACCGCGCCCGGCGGGCCACGATGCGCCCGCACGTGCTGCGCTTCGTCGACGAGATGCTCTCCCGGCCGCTGCCCGATTTCCCGGTCAGCTACCCGGCCGACTGGGGCATCCCGGTCGGCATCGACGGCTTCGACGGCCAGGTCTTCAACGTCTGGGCCGAGATGCTGCCCGGCCTGAGGCACATGGCCGAGGCCGCGCGGGCCCGCCGCCGCCCTGCGACGCCGCCCGGCGTGTGGGCCGCGGACTCGGGCTTCGAACTCGTGCAGTTCCTCGGCTACGACAACACGTTCTACTTCGCCTTCGCCCACCTCGGGCTCACCTTCGCGCACGGCGGACTGACCGAGCCGGCCGCGATCGTGACCAACGAGTTCTACCACCTGGACGGGGCCAAGTTCTCCACCAGCCGCCGCCACCTCGTCTGGGCCCGCGACCTGGTCGGCAAGTACGGCGCGGACAACGTGCGTTTCCACCTCGCGCTCGGCAACCCGGAGCACCAGCCCGCCAACTTCACCGAGGCGGACTTCCTGGACACCGTACGCACCCGGCTGCACCAGCCGCTGCAGAGCGTCGCGGCGGCCCTGGCCCCGCACACCGGGCGGCCCGTGACGGCCGGGCCGGGGAGCGAAGTGCTCCTGGACCGCTACCGCGACCGGATGCGGCGGGCCTACACGCTGGAGACCTTCTCGATGCGGCAGGCCGCCGAGACCACCGCGAACCTGCTCGCGCTGCTCGCCGCCAGGGCGCCGGACGATCCCGGGCTCGCCGTCGCCGGTCTCCGGGCCGCCGCCGAGCACGCCGCGCCCCTGGTGCCCGGCCTCGCCGCCGCCGTCGAGGCCCGGTACACGGCCGCGGCCCCGGGCACCGTGCCGGACCTGGCCGACCTCCTGCCCGTCACCCTCTGACCGCCCCGCCCCGCCCCGCCCCGCCCCGCCCCGCCCCGCACCGCCCCGGCCCTCCCTCCTTCAGCGACCCCTAGGCAGAACCCATGCACATCGCGTTCGTCGACTCCAACCCCGCCGCGCTCGAAGCCATCCGGCTGGCCAAGGAGGCCGGTCACCGGGTGACCTACCTCCAGTCCGCCGACCCCTTCTATCCGCCCACCGAGAAGAACCTGCGGATCGTCGGCTCGGTGGACCACCTGGTCGACAACCTCGTCACCACCGACGCCGAGACCGTCACCCGGGTCCTCGCCGCCCGCCACGCGGCGGACCCCATCGACGTGGTCACCGCCCAACTGGAGCTGAGCGCCGAGGCCGTCGCCGTCGCCTGCCGTGAACTGGGCCTGCGCGGCACGGCGACCGAGGGCGTCCTCACCGCCCGCCGCAAGGACCGGTGCCGGGCCGCGCTGGACAAGGCCGGGCTCGCCTCCGCGCGCCACGCGCTGGCCGAGACCGAGGAGGCGGCGCTCGCGGCGGCCGAGGAGATCGGCTACCCGGTGATCCTCAAGCCGCCGTCGGGCGCGGACAGCCTGCTCTCCTACGTGGCCACCAACCCCGAGGAGGCCGCCGCCGGCTGCCGCGGGGTGCTGACCGGACTGGACGCGGTGCCCGTGCAGTGGCACGAGCAGTTCACCCGCGGCATCCTCGTCGAGGAGTACCTGGTCGGCATCCTGGTCTCGGTCGAACTGGGCGCCAGGGACGGGGAGTTCTTCCCCTTCGCGGTGTCCGGGCGATTCCGCTGGGCCGAGGACGAGGTGGTGGAGCTGGGCTCCTACATCCCCGCGGCGCTCTCCGAGGAACAGACCGCGGCCTGCGTCGCCTACGCCGCCGACGTGTGCCGGGCGATCGGCCTGGACCTGGGCGTCTTCCACCTGGAGATCATGGTGACCGAGCGCGGACCGGTCCTGGTCGAGGTCAACCCCCGGGTGATGGGCGGCGCCCTGCCCACCATCTACCGGCACGCCACCGGCACCGACATCTTCTCCGGACTGCTGGCGATCCTGGAACCCGGCGCCGAGGTGGCGCTGCCCGGCACGCTCGACGGCTGCGTCGGCGGACGCAAGGTGATGGCCCGCGACGGCGGAACCCTCGCCCCCGACGCCTCGCTGGACCGGATCGCGGGCCGGCCCGGCGTCCTGGAGGTCGTCGGCTTCGACAGCTACGGCACCGGACCCGGCCGGACGGTGCGCGCCGGACAGATCGTGGCCCGCTTCATGCTGCGCGGGCCGGACCATCCGTCCGTGGTTCGGACGGCCGAGCAGATCTTGCGCCGTTTGGAAGAAGATCTCGGTATTGCCCTGATGATCGGCGAGAAGGACTGACCATGACCTCCCCAACCGCCCCTTCCTCCGCGGAGCAGCCCCGCCTGCCCGGCGCCCTGGACGGCCCCCGGCTGGCGGCCGCGGCCGCCGAGCACGGCACCCCGCTGTGGCTGTACGACGCCGCGACGATCCGCGCCCAGATCGACCGGCTGCGCCGCTTCGACGTCATCCGCTACGCGCAGAAGGCCTGCTCCAACCTGCACATCCTGCGCCTGATGCGCGAGGAGGGCGTCCACGTCGACGCCGTGTCGGAGGGCGAGATCGAGCGGGCGCTCGCGGCCGGTTACCGGGTCGGCGCGGACGACGAGCCGATCGTCTTCACCGCCGACCTGCTGAACCGCTCCACGCTGCGCCGGGTGGTCGAGCTGGGCATCCCCGTCAACGCGGGCTCCCCGCAGATGCTGGACCAGGTGGGCCGGGCGGCCCCCGGTCACCCGGTGTGGATCCGGATCAACCCGGGCTTCGGGCACGGCCACAGCCGCAAGACCAACACCGGCGGCGAGCACAGCAAGCACGGCATCTGGCACGAGCACCTCGAAGAGAGCCTCGCGCTGGTCGACCGGCACGGGCTCGACCTGGTCGGCCTGCACATGCACATCGGCTCCGGGGTGGACTACGGTCACCTGGAGTCGGTCTGCGAGACCATGGTCAAGCAGGTCAGGATGGCCGGGCGGGACATCCGCGCCATCTCCGCCGGCGGCGGCCTCTCCGTGCCGTACACGCCGGGCGACCCGGAGATCGACACCGACCGCTACTTCGAACTCTGGGACGCCGCACGCCGGGAGCTGGTCTCCGAACTCGGCCACCCGGTGCGGCTGGAGATCGAGCCGGGACGCTTCCTGGTGGCCGGCTCCGGAGTCCTGGCCGCCGAGGTGCGGGCCCACAAGCCCGTGGGCAGCAACTACTTCGTGCTGGTCGACGCCGGGTTCAACGACCTGATGCGGCCCGCGATGTACGGCAGCAACCACCGCGTCTCGGTGCTCGACGCCGCCGGCGCCCCCCGCGCCTCGGACGCCCGCGACACCGTCCTGGCCGGACCGCTGTGCGAGTCGGGGGACGTCTTCACCCAGGTCGAGGGCGGGGACGTGGAACCGGTGCCGCTGCCCCGCACCGACGTCGGCGACCTGGTCGTCTTCCACGACACCGGCGCCTACGGCGCGAGCATGTCGTCCAACTACAACTCCCGGCCGCTCATCCCCGAGGTCCTGGTCGACGGCGCCGAGACCCGTCTGATCCGCCGCCGCCAGACGGTCGCCGAACTCCTGGCCCCGGAGCTGGAACCCGGCCCGGCGCTCAGTCCTCGACCCAGCCGTGACTCTCGCTGAACTTCACGAGCGCGCCGCGGACGGCGAGGATCTGTTCCGCGGTCAGCTGCGGACTCGCGGTCAGCAGGAGCTCCGTCACATCACGCCGGTACTCCTCGGGACTCAGCACATCGCACATCGGATGCCCGTTCTCGTCGGCCATCACGGTACGCGCGGCCTCCGGGTGGCGCCGCGGAACCTGCTGCCGCGCGCCCTCGGCAAGCCGGATGTTCGATGCCTTGAGCCCCCGTTCACCTTGCTCCACCTCGAATTCCACGACCACGCCGGAGCGCACGTACTCCTCGGGAACGAGGAGGTCGTTCACATGCAGGAAGACGTCCTCACCGCCGTCCTCCGGCGCGATGAACCCGTAGCCCCGCGTACCGTCGAAGCGCACCACACGACCCGCGACCATGCGGACCCCCAACCTCTGGAAACCACACCGGTCCGGGGCCCTACCCCGGAACCATGAGTGGATGTTAGAGGAAGAAGGGACGCACGGCGATCGGCGGCCCTCCCGGCAGCTGAGCCGGGCGGAGCGGGCGAGGACCACAGTGGCCCGCCGAAGGGGTCGGCCAGGACCTGCACGTTCATCCCGTGAGGCTTGCGTTTCCCCGGGTAGTACGGGGGGTCGGCGGCGACCCGGTCGATCGGCAGGCAGCTGGACTGATGCGCAGGGTTGTCAGCCCCTCACGGGTGCCGGTACTTGGTGACCTCCGGGTCCCTGGCCGTGTCGTCCGCGGCCCGCTGGATCCGCTCGATCGCCTCGGCGGGCTTGATGCGGTCCGCCATCATCTCCCCGATGAGACCGGCGATGACCTCACGGTTGAGCGTCTGGTACCAGTCGGTGCGCGGGGCGACGATGTTGCCGCCCGCCGCGGCCAGCATCGCGTCTGCGGAGGCCAGCCCGGAGGGCAGATCCATGCCTTCGAGGGCGCCCCGCACGGTGGTCAGCGACGACGAGTGCAGTGCGAAGTCCCGCGCGGTCCGCCGGGAGAGCATGAGCCGCAGCAGTTCGAAGGCGCCTTGCGGATGGCGCGCGGCGCGCGGAATCACATAGGCCTCGCCGACCTGCGCCCACACCGTGCCGAACGGCAGCGCGTCCCCGTCGTCGAGACCGGTCGGCGGGGCGACGGTCATCCCGAAGCCCTCGGGGGTGACGTCCTCGGTCTCCTTCTCCACCCAGGTCCCGTTGGGGATGAACAGCGCCTCGCCTCGTGCCCACGCCGCCTGCGACCGGACGTGGTCCAACTCCGGTGTTCCGGGCAGCACATACCCGCGGGCGGTGAGCTCGTGGTACGCCTCGAAGGCCTGCCGCACCGCCGGGTGCTTCCAGGCGTTGGGCTCCAGGTTGTCGATCGCCTTCAGTACGTCGACGCCGCCGATCTTGGCGATGAAGGGGTACAGCGTCCACTGCAGGTAGTACGGGTACGCGCCGGGATAGGTCCATCCGGTGATGCCTTCCTTCTTCGCCTCGGCGCACAGCGCAAGCATCTCGCTCCACGTCTTCGGGTAGGTCCAGCCGTGCTTGTCGAGCAGCCGCTGCGAGTACCAGACACCGAAGGCGGTGTAGGCGTAGTTGAGGGCCCACACCTCGTCGCCGCCGAAGCGGCCCTTCGCGGCCACTCCGGGTATCAGCGTCTCGCCGACGGTGCGGTGCGGGTCGTCGGGTGCGGGTGCCTCGAGCAGCGGCCGCAGGTCGGTGAGTTGTCCCGCCGCGGCCAGCGCCGCGGTGGGCAGCGATCCGGGACCGGTGTTGTCGAGCAGGTCGGGCGGATTACCTTGGTCGAAGCGGTGCCGCAGGGCGGCCTGGATGTCTTCGACGGCGGTGTGGGTGATCCGCGCCGCGGGGTGGGCCGCACGGTAGCGCTCCTCGGTGTCCAGGACGTATCGATCGCCGAGCCCGCCGTCGAAGACGACGACTTCCAGGCCCTCCGATTCCCGGACCCGGAACGGGTTTCCAGCCGCGTACTCAGTCATGTCTGAAACCTCCATGGATACGAATGAACGGAAACACGCCAACGGAAGGGTGCGGACGTGAATCTATAACGGATCCACACTCTTCCAGCATTTCAATGGCGGCACTTGAGAGCCATCTGACCTGCACATACGTACACTTCCACGAGTCGGCATGCGCGGTTTCGGCAGTTTCGGCGGAATATCGACTGTACATCTTTCGCGACCGCACTTCCGGCTTCCCGAAGGCCGATTGACATACGTCTCGCAGTGCCGGGATGCTGCATCATGCGTATTCCTGTCAGCCTTCAAGGAAGGTGCTCGTGGCCGCTGATCTGCAAACTCACACATTCAAAGTCGACCACTTCGGGAACGATCTCCCGTACGTTCTTTCCGTGCCTGCCGGATACGGCGGGGACGAGACGGTCCGCTGGCCGCTCCTGCTCTTTCTGCACGGCGCATCGGAGCGCGGCGACAACCCCGCGGTCCTCACCGCACACGGCCCGCTCAAGCAGCTGTCGCGGGGTGAGCAGCTGCCCTTTGTCGTGCTGGCGCCGCAGTGTCCCGCCTACAGCACCTGGGCCGCCGAGATCTCCGGGGTGTACGCACTCCTCGACCAGGTCGCCACGGAGTACCGGATCGACCCGGACCGGGTGTACGTGACCGGTCTGAGTATGGGCGGCGCCGGCAGCTGGGCGATCGCCGCGCGCTATCCGGACCGGTTCGCGGCCGCCGCGCCCATCTGCGGGTCGTGGCTGCCGGAGGCCGCCGACCGGATCGGCATGCTCCCCGTGTGGACCTTCCATGGCGAGGAGGACGACAACATCCCGGTCCTGCACACCGAGAAGATCGTCGACGCCCTGCACCGGCGCGGCAACCCCGCCCGGTTCACCCGCTATCCCGGCGTCGGGCACGACTCGTGGACCCGGACGTACGACGATCCCGAGGTCTACGCCTGGTTGCTCGCGCAACGCCGCGGCGCCTGACCGGCCCGCCGCACCCGGCGGCCTGCCGGTGGCGCCCTGCCACCGGCAGGCCGCCGGATGCACGTGCCGTGCGTGTCCCGTGCGGTGCTCACAACGCCTCCCGAAGAAGGAGCAGTTCCTCCCGCAGGGCGGCGTTCTCCCGCTCCAGGCGGTCCACTTGCGCAAGGCGCCGCCGGGTGGGTTCGAGGACTTCGGACAGCTCCCGCTCGCTGAAGCGCGGGGTGATGTGGCGGTGGCAGTTCCAGTCCCAGCCCTCGACGGCGATGACGACCAGCCGCTCCACCCGGCCCTCGGTACGCGTCGCCTGCAGCAGCGCGGCCAGTTCGGGGCGCTCGTCCTCGGTGCTGACGGTGGCGCGGCCGTACATCTTCAGGCGGGCCGCGCGCGCGTGGTCCAGGAAGAACAGCGCGACCCGGTCGTCACCGCGGAGGTTCCCGGTGGTGATGTACTGCCGGTTGCCCCCGACGTCCGCGAAGGCGACCGTCCGCTCGTCCAGGACGTGCAGGAAGCCGGGCGGACCGCCGCGGAACTGGATGTACGGCCAGCCGGTCTCTCCCACGCTGCCGAGGAGAAACCCGTCGAGACCGGCGAGGAAGGCCGCCTCTGCCGGGCCCAGCGGGTCGCGGCGGTCGGCCGGGGCGCGCAGCCGGCGGCCCGCCGCGAGGGCGCTGCCCCGCTCAGCCTGGACCGCGCGTACGGTCGGCGTGTACGCGAGGTGTGCGTAGCGGCTCACGCGGACTTCACCGCCCGGCCGCGGCCCTGGGCATCGGAGCCGACCGGATCGACGAGCCCGGTCCGCGTCGCCATGACCCCCGCCTGGAAGCGGCTGCTCGCCGCCAAATCCTGCATGATCGAGGCGACATGGCGGCGGAAGGACCGCTCGGACACTCCGATCCGGCGGGCGATCACCTCGTCCTTGATGCCGGACGCGAGCAGTTCCAGGATGGTGGCCCGCAGGTCGTCGCGGACGCCCGCGTAGCCGGCCGCACCGCCCTCCAGCGGGAACGCGGGCTCCCACCACTGGTCGTGCAGCCCGCCGAGGAACGCGGCCACCGTCGGCTCGTACACCGCGGCGACCCCCGTGCCGCCCTCGGCGGTGCCCTCGGCGGGCACGAACGCGACGGTACGGTCGAACACCAACGACCGCCCGTGCACCTCGCGCGAGGTGCGTACCGCCCCGCCCGCGTCGACCAGGTCCCGCACCCGGGAGCGGGTACCGGCGTCCCCGCGGGCGGTGTGCGGGTACAACACCCGTACCCGTACGCCGCGTTGCAGCGCTTCCAGGATCAGCGGATGCGCCTGCCGCAGCTCGGTGTGCTCCTGCGCCACGCAGGGCTGCATCAGCAGGATCTCCCGGGTGCAGCGCTGCGCCGCATCGAGGAGCCGCAGTGCGATCTCGTCCGCGTCGTCGGTGACGACGACCGTCCCGCCGTGCGGCCGGTTGCGGTGGCCGGCCTCGAAGGCCTTCATGAAGGACTGCAGCCGCCCCTTGACCCCGGCGAGGCGGCGCCGGTGGTCGTGCAGGGCGAGCTCCAGCGGGACCAGGAGTTCGATGCGTGCCGCCTCGGGGTCGACCGCGACCAGTTCCCCGTCGCCGCCCTCTTCCTCCTTGACCAACTGCAGTCCGCGCAGGACGTCCAGGGCCTCCTCGACGTCCTGCGTACGGGTGTTCAGGGCCCGGCCCATGGCGGCACGGGTGACGCCGCCCTGGGCGAGAAGGTAGTCGTAGACCTGTACCGCGAAGGTGTCGACCGATGCGGGCAGCGAACCGGGTGCGGGGATGCTGGACAAAGTCACTTCCTCACGTCGTCACCGGCGGGTCGCGGGCCGTCGGGCTCGGCGGCACGCAACTGCCGGATGGCGGGTACGGCGAGCAGCAGAGCGCTGCACAGCAGGCCGAGCACGGTCGCCCACGCCATCAGCGCGCGCGAGCCGACCAGCGAGGACAGCGGGCCCGCCAGGGAACGGCCCAGGGCCATGGAGACGAGCGAGCCGGCCACGTCGTAGGCGTAGACCCGGTTGAGCAGGTCGGCGGGGATCTGGGTCTGCACCGTGGTGGTCCAGATGACCGCCCAGAAGGCGAGCCCCGCCCCGGCCACCGCCCACACCAGGCAGAGCACCACGATGTGCGGGTCGATCGCGGTCACCGCCGGGAACAGGGCGTACAGCGCCCAGCCGGCCGAGCCCACGGCGAGCGGGCGGCTGCTGCGCACCTTGATGGCGACCAGGCCGCCGAGCACCCCGCCGCCGCCGAGCGCGGCCATACCGATGCCGAGGCCGGTCGAGCCCAGGTGGTCGACGATCAGGTCGGCGCCGACCGGGAGCGAGACACCGGCGACGAAGCAGCCGTACAGGAGGAAGGTGGAGATGACGCCCCACAGCCAGGGGCGGGAGCGGAACTCCGCCCACCCTGTGGCCAGTTGGCGCAGCATCGACTCGGAGGCGACGGCCTGCGCCTGGTTCAGGCGCAGGCCGAACAGGCAGGCGCCGCTGACCGCGTAGGTCGCGGCGTAGATCGCGAAGACGGTGCCCGCTCCGGAGAAGCCGACCAGGGCCCCGGCGAGCGCCGGGCCGAGGACGCCGACCGTCGACTCGGCGATGCGCAGGACTCCGTTGGCCCGCTGCACATCGGAGGCGACCTGCGGGACCATGCTGGCGACGCCCGGCTGGAAGAGGGCGGTGGCGCAGCCGGAGAGGAACTGCAGCCCCACCACGGCCCACAGCGAGATATGGCCGGTGACGAACATGACGGCCATCACGGCCTGGATGACGAGGCGCACCATATCGGCGATGACCATCATGCGCCGCGGTGTGAACCGGTCGGCCAGGACTCCGCCGAAGAGCATGCACAGCGCCAGGGCTCCCATCCAGGCGCCGAGGGCGTAGCCGACGCCCGCGTTGCCGTAACCGGCATCGAGGAGGCCCACGGAGAGGGCGACCGGCAGCATCGCGTCGCCGAGCAGCGAGCTCGTGCGGGCGCCGAAGTAGAGGCGGAAGTTGGTGGTCCGCAACGGCCCGCGGGCGGCGTCCGCCGCTTCGGTACGCGGTTCGGTCTCGGTGCTCACGCCTCGTCGCCTTCCGTGCTGCGTACGCCCTCTTGACGGCGTCCGGTGGTTTCGCCGAGGACGGGCAGCGCGGACCAGGCCGCCGGGTCGCCCGCGTCGCCGTCCGGCGCTGCCGCATGGAGCAGGTACTGGTGGGGGGCGAGTGCCGTGACGCGCCCGGGCAGCGCCGCCAGCGCGCGTTCGTGGACGTCCTGTGGGTCGGCCGGCGCGGGCAGGTGGCACACCAGGCGGTGCCCGAGGCGCTCGTCGGGCACGGCGGTCACCAGGTGCGGGGCATCCCCCAGGACGTCCGAGAGCAGTGCCCGTACGGCATCCAGCTCGATCCACGAGTGATCACTGAGGAACCAGCCCGCGCCCCGCTCCACGGGCTGCAGCGTGGTCAGGGACGGCAGGTCCTTCAGCGCGAACACGCCCTCGGCAGCCACCTCCAGAAGCCGCAGCAGGGCCCGGCCGAACTCCTCGGCCTCGGCCGTGTCCAGGGTCGTGGGATCGACCCACAGCGCGAGTTCGAACTCCTCGTCCATCCGGTACAGGCAGGCGAAGAACCGGCAGGGGATGTCCTCGGCGGGCAGCCAGGAGACGCTGTCGGCGCGCTCCGGGTCCTCCCCGGGCGGCGGCTGGTGGCCGGGGATCCACACGGCGGGCAGCCTGCCGCGCGCGGACTGGTCGGGCGACTCGGCCGCGGTGGCCAGGGCGCTCATGTCGTTGAACACCAGGTCGCGGGCGAAGCTGATGCCGCGTTCGGCGCTGACGCCGTTGATGACCTGCCACACGGCGGTCGGGTCGAACCAGCTGCTGCGGTACGCCGGGAGCGCCGCGGACCGGACCTTGTGCACGACGTCGTCGAAGCTGTCCAGGCCGTCGAACTCGACCGGGAGCAGCGCGTCCTGGGCCAGCGAGCCGAAGAAGCCGCGGAGCTTGCGCACCACTCGGTTCCCGGACAGTGAGGTGGTGACCACCGTGCGGTGTCCGGTGCGGTGCCCGAGCAGCGCCGTGAGCGCGGCGAGTGCCACCGCGGAGGTGCTGGCACCGGTCCGCTCGGCGATCGCCTCGAGGTGGCGGGGGGCGGTGCGGGAGCGGATGCTCAGCCCCGCGTGCAGCCACGAGGTCTTGGCGGGGGCGTGGTGGGAGGGGGTGAACATGGCCTGTGGCACCCGGCGCAACTGGGCCTCCCAGTAGCGCAGCGCGCCCTCGCCCAGGCGCCGGATGCTCGCGCTCTGCTCCAGCTCGACCACTTCCACGGGCTGCAGGCCTGTGGGCGGCAGCGTGCGGCCCGCCACGAGGGCGCTCCACTCGGTGTGCAGGGTCTCGCAGGCGGCGACGTCCATGGCGGCGTGCGTGACGACCCAGACCAGGTGACGCGGGGTGCCGCCCTCGGTCACCACGGCGGCGCGGAAGGGGAGTTCACCGGCGAGGTCGAAGACGCGGGACCGAAGCCTGCGCGCAGTCTGCTCGGCGACGGCCAGCGGGCCGGCGGCGGCCTCGTCCGCCGAGATCAGCTCGACCGCGAACTCTCCCTCGCCCGCGATCTGTTGCACGGGAGGTGTGGTGAGCAGGTAGGTGGTACGCAGCGCTTCGTGCCGTGTGACGAGGAGGTGCAGAAGCTCCGCGATCCGCTCCGGGCCACCGGAGCCGGGGGCGTCGAAGACCATCGCGAGATTGAGCCGCGTGGGGTCGTCGTCGATGGTGATGGCGCGCACGATGTTGGCGTGCCCGAACGACAACGGCCCACTGCGGCTGGGCAGACCGGAAAAGGACACAGTGAACTGCGACAAGAGAGTCACCTCGTTGGGGGGGGGAATGATGGAGCGGGGCCCAGCTGCGCCCTGAAGGCGCGCGGGGGGCGAGTCACACGCCGGCCCCGGGCGGAAGCAGGACAGACACACAGCGGCCCCGGAGGGAATCAGGGCAGCGGCAGGCCGGTGCCGGACGGCGTGGGCACGCAGAGCGCCACCGACGCAGCATCATGCGCCGCGGCAGCGAGGAACGCATCCGAGCCGTCCTCGGCGAACCGGTCGAGGAGCAGGGGCCGGCGCTTCGCGTACGGCTCGGCCGGCCGGTGGGCACCGCCGTTGAGTGACACACGCGGTGGACCTCCTTCGCGGGCAGGCTGCCGACGGCGGCGGCCGCCGCCCGTGGTGCGCAGTCGGTGGGCGGACGGGATGCGCGTACGGCGTGCACGGTCGGATCGGGGAACTGGACCAGGGCGGCACCACCGTCGGGGACCAACAGGTCCGGGAAGCACCCCGTTGACGTACGATGGTGACCGAGTCCCCCTGGCGCGGCAGCTCGCGCGGGGACGCGGCCTCCTGCCGGATCAGTCCTGGCGCGAGGCGGGTGCCGAGTTCCCGCGCCGGCCCGCGCTCGCCGTGCCCGCAGTCGGACACGGCGGGGCCGACTCCGTCGCTCGGCGCGGCGAAGCACCCCCCGGTGACCACGAGGTCCCCGGGGTCCGCCGTGTCTCTCCCGGTGCGTGTGGCGCCGGTGATCTCCACGCGGCTTCTCCCTTCAACAGCCGGTACCTCTCAGGACTGGTCTGTACCTTTCGACTGAGAGCGTACGGAGGGCTGTTGGACACCTGGCCACAGTGCGGCCATAGCGGCGAGCCCCCTTGCAGGCGCCGCGCTTCCTCTCTCCTCAAGCCACTGACCTGCCGGGATGCCGCACCGTCGGAACCGGCGCCGGTCGGGGCGGCAGAAAACTCAACGCCTCCCACCGGCAGCTCCCCGCCCGCGCGGGCCGGTGCGGCCGATGGCGAAGTCCCGATAGCCGGCGATCCCCATCTCCCGGAAGAGCAGCAGGGCTTGGCGGCGGTGTCCGAAGGCGAGGTCCGGCCTGCCGCGCGCTCCATACCCCCCGGCGAGGATCACGAGGCTGCGGGCCTCGCCGGGCCGGTGCCCCGTCTGCCGGTGCATCGCCAGGGCCAGGCCCGCCTCCTCGATGGCCTCGTCGGTGTCGCCGAGCCGCAGCCGGGCCAGGGCCAGGGCGTGCAGGGCGCTGGCCTCGAGGACCTGGAACTCCGCCTCCCGGGCCTGTTCCAGGGCCTGACCCGCGATGGCCAGGGCCTCCTCGGGCGCATCGTGGCGCGCCGCGAGGGTGGCCAGGGCGATCAGCGCGGTGGCATGCGGGAAGCGGTCGTTGACCCGTTCGGCCAGCTGCAGCGTCACCCGGTAGCTGTCCGCCGCCGCTCCCTCCCCGGCCCGTTCCTGGGCGGCACCCATCGCCAACCAGGCGTTCGCCTCGAGCCGCGGGTCCTGCAGAGCCTGCGCGCTGGCGATGGCGTCCTGCGCCAGGCGCAGCCCACGCACGTGATCGCCCATGTCCGAGTGGGCCACTGACAGCGAGCTCAGCGCCACGGTCCGGCTCGCCATGTTTCCGCCCTCGGCGTGTATGGCCAAGGCCCGGTCCAGCATCTCGATGGCCAGGGCGGGACGGCCCATGGCCCGGTGCACGACCCCCAGGTTGGTCCGCACGATCGCGGCCCCGCCGGGCGAGCTGAGCTCGTCGCGGAGCCGGGCCGCCTGTGTGTAGTGGTCCACCGCCTCGTGCAGCCGCCCCAGCTTCCAGCAGATCAGGCCCAGGTTCATGAGGTCCTCGGCGGCCCCGGGCCCGGCGTTGCGGGGCGTGAGGTCGCGGGCCCGGGAGAGGCAGAGCGAGGCCTTGGCCATCGCGCCGTTCTCCAGGTGCGCCCGGCCGATCCGCCGTAGGGCCACGGCCTGACCTTGCCGCCACCCGCATGCCTCGGCGACCGCGAGGGCGTGGGCGTACTCCCGCTCGGCGTCGGCGTTGTGGCCGCGCCCCCAGTGGCAGTCGGCGAGCCTGAGCCGCGCCGCCGACTCGGCCCGCGGCTCCCCGTCCGCGACCGCGGCCACGAGCCCGGCTCTCGCGACGGCGAGCCGGTCGGCGGTGTGCATACCGAGGGAGAGGAAGCCGTGCAGGGCCTGGGCAAGTCGCCGGGCCACCGCGTGGTGCCCGTTGTCGACCGCGTACCGGACGGTGCTGACCAGGTTGTCGCGTTCGGCCGTGAGCCACTCGGTGGCCTGCGCGGCGTCGGCGGGGCCATGCCTGACCGCAGCGGGCCGCGGGGGCTCGCAGGTGTGCAGCAGGCCGTCCGGGTACAGGAGTTCCGCGGCGTCCTCGGTGCGCGTCAGATACCAGTCGAGGAGCCTCAGTACTGCCTGGGGCTCCTCGTCGCCGGCGAGTTCACGGGCGTACGACCGGAGCAGGTCATGCAGGCCGAAGCGGCCCGGTGTCGGCTCCTGGACCAGATGGGAGTGGGCGAGGCGGCGCAGCAGCCGGCTCGCCTGCGCGGCAGGTGCGCCGATCAGGGCGGTGGCTCCCTCGTCCGTGACGTCCGAGCCGGGTACGAAGCTGAGCAGCCGGAAGGCGCGGCGAGCGGGCTCCGGCAGCGCGAGGTAGGAGAGGTCGAACGCGGCCCGGACGGTGGAGCGTTCGTCGCCCTCCACTTGCAGCCCGCCGATCAGGCTGCCGCCCGCCAGCTCGGTGCAGTACCGGGCGATGCTCAGGGTGGGGTTGGCCATCAGGTTGGCCGCGGCGATCCGGAGGGCCAGTGGCAGCCCTCCGCACAGCTGGGCCAGGCGGACCACCGCGTCCGGTTCGGCGGCCGTACGGGTCTCGCCGAGGATGCGGCCGAGCAGTGCCTGGGCCTCGAAGGCGTGCAGGACGTCGAGGCCCAGGCGCCGGGCGCCTTCGGTCGCGACCAGACCGGCCAGTTGGCTGCGCCCGGTGATGAGCACGCGGCAGCGGCTGCCGCCGGGCAGCAGCGGCCGCACCTGGTCCACGCTGCCCGCGTTGTCCAGGACGACGAGCATGCGCCGTCCGGCGAGGAGCGTGCGGTACAGGGCGGCCGCCTCCTCCTCGCCGGTGGGCACCCCGTCGAGGGGCACGCCCAGGGCGCGCAGGAAGCGGCCCAGGACGTCCGCGGGGCCGAGCTCCGGGAGCGGCGAGTGGCCGCGCAGGTCCACGAAGAGCTGGCCGTCCTCGAAGTGGTCCCGGTGCGCTTGGGCCCATTCGAGGGCCAGGGCCGTCTTGCCGACACCGGGCGGCCCGACGACGGTCATCACGGTGCCGTGCACAGCGGGCTCCACGCCGAGCAAGGCGTCCAGCTCCCGCAGTTGGCGCTCGCGGCCGACGTACGCGGAGGTACCGGCGGGCAGTTGGGACGGCTTGGCATGGACGGGGGCGGTCTGGGAGGAGGCGGCCTGAGCAGGGGCGGTCCGATCGAACCCTGCCTGCCCGAAGTCGGCCTCAGCGAAGGCGGCCTGCCCGATGAAGGCCGGACCGGTGGCAGCAGTCTGGCCGAAGGCGAGGGGACCCGTTGAGGCGAGGCCGGTTGCGGCGGGACCGGCGGCCGAGGTCGCCCCGCCGGGGTGCGTCCGTCGGGGCCGCGGGATCTGCTGACGCAGCACGCGCAGATGCGCCTCCTGCAGCTCCCGGCCCGGCGTGATGCCGAGCTGGTCGTCGAGCCGCTGACGGAAGGTGCCGTACGCACGGAGCGCCGCCGCCTGCTCGCCACACCCGGCCAGCGTGAGCACCAGGCGGGCATGCACCCCCTCGTGCAGCGGTTCGCTGCTGGACAGTTCCCACAGCACGGGCACGGCCTGCTCCGGCCGCCCCAGGGTCAGGGACGCGTCGGCGTACCGCAGCGCGGCCTCCACCCGCTGCTCGGTGGCGAGTACCGCGCTCGGATGCTGTTCGAAGAGCGGATCCACATCGCTGAGCACCGGCCCCCGCCAGCACTGCAGGGCGAGCGCGAGTGACTGGTGGGCGATCTCGAGGTCGCCGACGTCGTGCGTCCGCCGCGCCCGCGCGACCAGATCCTGGAAGCGGCCCAGGTCGGTCTGGTTCGCCTCGGCGCGCAAGCGATATCCGCCCGGTACGCGTTCCACGCTGTGCGCGGCATTCCCGCCGCTGCCCATGCTGCTCTTGTTGTTGCCGCCACGACTGCTGTGGGCGTTGCCGGTGTCGTCCAAGGTCCTTTGCGGCTCCAGGAGCTGGCGCACCTGACTTACATAGGTATGGACCAGACTCCGCGAGGATTCCGGCGGGCCCGACGGCCACAGCACATCCACGATCTCACGGTACGTCGCGGGCTGCGGGGCTTTGAGGACCAGCAGCCCGAGGAGCTTTCGCAGCATCGGCCGGGTCACGGGAACGGCGGAATTTCCGCGTTCCACCGAAAGCGTCCCGAGTATGTGCACCCGAAAGCGCACGGAACTACTCTCCGTATTCCGCCGGGCCGCCGCATGCAGCTTCAGGGCCTCCGCGCCGGGCAAGTCCAGGGCCTCCGCAAGCCGTTGCAGGGTCCGCAGCTGCGGTCGCGCCACCCGGCCGCGTTCGATATCGCGCAGCGCGCGTGTACTCAGGCCCGCCCTGGCCGCCAACTCGCGCTGGCTCAGCCGGGCCCGGCTGCGCAGCGACTGGATGTGCCGCCCCATGGCAACCGAGTCGTTCACAGTGCGTACTCCCTCCCTGGGACACCGTCCGGGCCGGAATCGACCGACGGACCGGCCGTCGGTCGACGGTAGCGGGTCTAGACCATTCGCGGACATGGATCAGGCACACAGGCCGCCTGGATCTGCGCACGTCCGGCCCCGGATCTGCGCACGTCCGGCCCGGGACCGGCGCACTGTCCGGTCCCGGCCAGGCCGCTTCCGGGCGTTGAGCCGCTCTCGAGTGCCGCCCTAGATTCGTCGTCGACGACATCAACCCGAGCCGATCGGAGGCCTTTACTCCATGGTCAGCGAGGTCATCGACCGCAGTCCGCGATTCCAGGGAATACTGGACCGGCTGAGCGCGAAATCGATCGACGACTACTACAATCCGTACCGGATTTTCGAATGGCCCGATCAACTGCCGGAAGACATGTGGTGGATGAGCCCGGAACTCACCACCGCGCATGACACCGAGCTCGCGGATTCGCTGAGCACCGAGCAGCTTCAGACGCTTTCCCGGTACGAGAGCATCAACTTCTACAGCCTGAATGTGCACGGCATCCGGGAGCTCCTTGTCGAAGTGGTCAACCGTATCCACACCAAGGGTTTCGAGGCGCCGTCGGAGTTCTTCCACCACTTCATCGGTGAGGAGAACGAACACATGTGGTTCTTCGCCGAGTTCTGCCTGCGCTACGGAAACGGGAAGATCTACCGGCAGCCTGCCGGCGGGAGCGGCGCGGTCCCCTCGCCGAAGGTGGAGAGCCTGCTGGTCTTCGCCCGGATCATGATCTTCGAGGAGCTGGTCGACCACTACAACTCCACGATGGCGGCCGACGAACGTCTGCACGAGACGATCCGCGGCATCAACCGCATCCACCACCAGGACGAGTCCCGGCACATCGCCTTCGGCCGCGAACTGGTCCAGCTGCTCTTCGAGGACGTGCGGCGCACCGCCACAGAGGCCGAATTGGACGGTGTCTCGCACTACTTGAAGCGCTACATGACCCACAGCTTCGAGTCGATGTACCACCCCCAGGTCTACCGCGACGCGGGCATCGACAACCCGCACGAGGTGCGCCGCACACTCCTTGCCTCACCTGCCCGGCACCGCGCCGAGGAGCGGACCTTCCGCAAGACGGCCAAGTTCCTCCAGAAGACGGGAATCATCCGGTGAACCGGCTGACCGGCAGCTCCGGCGCGCCCGCCCTGGCCATCCTCGGCCCAGGCGCCACCCGGCTCGTGCGCGAACTCGACCAGCTCTTCGCAGGCTGGGGCGTGGCGGCCGGTGCGGAGGAGATCAGTCCGCCGCCGCTGTATCCCGTGACCGACCTGGAGAAGTTCGACGTCTACGACAACTTCCCGCACCTCGCCTGGGTCGCGGGCGGTCTCGACCTGGACGGCGGTGACGTCAAGCCGGTGGACGGCGCCTTCGCCCCGTCCGGCCTGCGCGAGACCCGCTACGGCCTGCCGCACGCCACCTGCTACGGCGCGTACCTCTACCACGAGGGCACGGATCTGCCCGGCGACATCCTGGTGACGCTGGTCAACCGCTGCTTCCGCAACGAGGACCACTACGGCGGGCTGCGCAGGCTGGCCAGCTTCCAGATGCGCGAGATCGTCGCCCTCGGCAGCTATGAGCACACCCAGCAGGTCATCGCCCGGTTCACCGAACGCATCGAGGCCTTCGCCGAGGCGCTGGGCCTGGGCCTCACCCGGGAGGCGGCCAGCGACCCGTTCTTCAAGAACGACGGCGCCCGCGCCCTGTTGGCCAAGCTCAGCCCGGTCAAGTACGAGTTCCAGTACGGGGACCTGGCCATCGCCTCGGTCAACACACACCGCAACTTCTTCGGCGAGCGCTGCGACATCCGCCTGCCGGCGGGCGAGCACGCCTTCACCTCCTGTGTGGCCTTCGGTCTCGAACGCTGGCTCGCCGTCCTGTCCGAGGTGCACGACACCGATCTGAGCGCCGCTCTGGCGGCGGTGCGCGGCGCGGCCGCCGCCGTGGGTCCGGCCCCAGCGGCATGACCGGGCCCGCCCCGGCAGTCGTCGCGCAGGCGCCGATCACCGTCGCACTGCCACGGATCGGTGTGGACCTGGTGCCGCTCTCCCGGATCTCCCAGCTCCGCGAGCCGCCGTCGGCACCGGCCCTGCACCGCATGCTCACCCCCGCAGAGCTCCGGCTGTCCGACGAGGCGGGCGCCGCGGGGCGGCTGGCGGCCAAGGAGGCCGTGTTCAAGCTGTTCGGCACGCCCGGCGGACCGGTCCCCTGGCTCTCGACCGAGATCCTGCCGGGCCCCGGCGGCCGGCCCACGCTCCGGCTGACCGGGCGGGCCGCCCGCCTGGCGCGGGAGGCGGGGCTCGGGCCGGTCGACCTCAGCATCAGCCACGACGGCGGCTGGGCCGTCGCCGTGGCGGTCGCGGTCATCACCTCGCCCACGCCACCCACCGCACTCATCTCCTCCACTCAAGAAGCAACTGAATCAAGAAGCAACCGAACGAAGGGAATCGCCATGAGCTCCGCCGTGGACACCACAGGGATCGACAAGGTCAGGGACTGGATCCTCGGTCGCCACCCCGACCGCTCCGAACTGGCCTACGACGTCAACATCATCGAGAACCGCCTCGTCGACTCGCTCGCCTTCGTCGAGCTGGTCTACGCGATCGAGGACGCCAGCGGCCAGGAGATCGACTTCGACACCATCGACGTCGAGGACTTCCAGTCCCTGGCCACCATCCAACGGGCCTTCTTCTCCTGACCGTTCTGCCCGTGACCCAGACCGTCGCCACCGCCCGCTGTCTTCGCCCGCTGTCTTCCGCCGAAGATCCCGAAAGAGGCCGACCGATGCACGCAGTCTCGTACACCGCCCAGTGGATGGCCGCCGCCCGGGCCCTGGAGTCCGAGCGCGACGACGCGCTCTACACCGACCCGCTGGCCCACGACCTCGCCGCCCCCAAGGGCTTCGAACTCATCGACCGCTACGAGGGAGGCGGGCTGCTGCCGTTCATCTCGATCCGCACCAAGTACCTCGACGAGTCCATCGAGTCGACCCTCGCCGAGGGTGAGATCACCCAGGTGGTACTCATCGCCGCCGGTATGGACACCCGCGCCTTCCGTCTCGACTGGCCCGAGTCCGCCACGGTCTTCGAGGTGGACCACGGCCCCCTCATCGCCGAGAAGCGCCGCCGCCTCGACGCCCTGGGCGCCACCCCGCGCACCGACCGGCGGGAGGTCTCCGCCGACCTGACCGGCGAGTGGCTGCCCGACCTGGAGCGCGCCGGCTTCGACCCGGCCAAGCCCACGCTGTGGATCGCGGAGGCCCTCACCTTCTTCCTCACCGAGGAACAGGCGGGCGGCCTGCTGGAGTTGCTCGCCTCCGCCTCCGCGCCGGGCAGCCGTCTCGCCTTCGACATCCTCGGCCGTGCGCTGCTGCGCTCCCCCTTCACCAAGCGCTTCCTCGACACGCTGGCCGCGGACGGCACTCCGTGGATCTTCGGCACCGACGAGCCGGAGGAATTCCTCACGGCGCACGGCTGGAAGATCACCGACCTCAAGGAGCCGGGCGAGCCGGGCGCCGGCGAGGGCCGCTGGCCCTACGAGGTCCAGCCGAGGAGCCGGCGCGGCGCCAACCGTCTGTGGCTGATCCGCGCCGAGACCGTGGCCGCCTGATGGCCGCACACACCACCTTGGAGCGCATCGAGTCGTACCTTCCGGAACGGAGCGTACGGATCGAGGAGCTCGGCGAGCATCTCGGTCTGCGCCGGGCCGCGCTGGGGGTGTTCCGCAAGTTCTACGGACTCGACACCCTGCGCTTCGACCCCGACCTGAACCTCTTCGACCTGCTGCGGCCCGCCGCCCGCGGCGCCCTGGACGCCCTGCCGGACGGTGCGCGCGTGTCCTATCTGGTCTACGCGCACACCACCCAGGCCGTCGCGCCCCCGGACGTGGAGGTCGCCCAGGTGGTCCGCGCCGACCTCGGGCTCGACGAGACCGAGGCGTTCGCCCTCAGCCACCAGGCCTGCGTCTCCAGCCTCGGCGCCCTGGACGTGATCGGTGAACTGCTGCGCGCGGACGGCGACGAGAACGCCTACGCCCTGATGGTCACGGGTGAACGCGCCTACTCACCGGTCGTCCAGCACATCCCCAACACCGCGATCATGGCGGACGCCGCGGCTGCCTGCCTGGTCACCCTCGACGGCGCCGGCGACCAGGTTCGCTCCTTCGCCACCCGCACCCTGGGCGAGTACGCCGAGTGGCTGGAGCTGACCCCCGAGCAGAACACCGAGTTCGGGGAGCAGTACGGCACCCGGATCGCCGAGGTGATCGACCGGGCCGTGGCCGAGGCGGGCCTGACCTTCGCCGACGTCGACCTGATCATTCCGCACAACGTCAACATGCTGGCCTGGCGCCAGACCATCAAGGCCCTCGACGTGCCGACGGAGAAGGTCTTCCTCGACAACGTGCCCCGCTACAGCCACACCTTCGCCTCCGACGTCTTCGTCAACTACACGACCCTGCGCGAGGAGGGGCGGCTGACCGAGGGGGCCCACTACGTCCTGGTCTCGGTCGGCCTGGGCGCGACCTTCGGCGCCATGGTGATCACCCATCGCGCCGGGCGGAAGGGGGCGGCTGCCGCATGACCGACCGTCAGGAGGTGATCTCCGCGATCGAGAAGGGGCTCGCCGAGGTCCTGGAGCGGGAGATCACCGAGCTCACCGAGGACACCCGCCTCTTCGACGACCTCCGCCTCGACTCCTCGTCCGTGCTCGAACTCCTGCTCCTGGTCGAGGACTCCACCGGCGCCGCCGTCGATCCCGAGACCCTCGACATCGACCACCTGCGCTCCGTCCGCTCCTTCGCCGACTACGTCGAGGAGCTGCTGCGCGCCGGAGAGGAAGGGCAATGACCCAGCTCGCACTGCACGCCACCGCCGCGGTCCGGTCCCCCGAAGGTACGGGGCCGGCCGGAACGCCGGAGCACCTGGGCTTCTTTGAGGACCTGCTCGGCCCCTTCGGCGCCAAGCCGGACGAGGAACTCCTGCGTTCTGGGCGGCAGGTGACGCACCGTCATCTGGCGGACCGGCTCGTCGACTCGGAAGCGGTACGCGGCGCCCGCCCCCAGCTGCTGATCGTCGCGCACGCCCTGCCGGACGTGGTCCCGTTCACGGCCGTCGCGCCGCATCTCACCGAGCGGCTCGGCGGCGAGGCGGTCAATTTCGCCCTCTCCCAGCAGGGATTGGCGGCGCCGTTCACCGCGCTGCGGATCGCCGCCGCGCATGCCCGGTCCGGCCGGGCGGCCGAGGTGGTCCTCGCCGTCCTGGAGCAGACCACGCTGCCCGTCGACGTACCCCTGGTCCGGGAGAAGGAGCTGACGGACTCGGCCGCGGCCCTGGTGCTGCGGGCGGCGAGCGGGCCGGGCGGGGGTGGCCTCCGGCTTGGGAGGGTGGGATCGGGCGCGCTGCCCGACGGCCTCGACGGCGACGGCACCCTGCACGTGCTCGGCCCCTGCGTGACCGGCAGCGACGTACCGCACAAGACCGATGTGCACCGTGCGCCGTCCGGCACCTACTGCACCGGAGTGTGGCTGGAGCTGGCCGCGTACTGGCAGGAGTGGCAGCGCAGCCATCACACGGTCGTCCTGCGCGACACCGAACCCGGCACCGGCCGTGAGCATCACGCGGTGTTCACCACCGCACCGGCCGCCGCCTGATGCGGATCGGCGTCGACCTGCTCCGCCTTGGCGAGCTCGACCGGCTCCTGGCCCGCCCGTGGTTCCGCTCCTTCGTCTACACGGACGCGGAGTCGGCGATCGCGGCGGGATTCGGCCCGGACCGCGCCCGGGAGTTCCTGGCCGGGCGGTTCGCCGCCAAGGAGGCGGTGCTCAAGGCGCTCGGTACGGGCATGACGGGTGGTGTACGTCTCTGTCAGGTGGCCGTGCTGCGGACGGACGAGGGCGCGCCCCTCGTCCGTCTCTCCGGGGCCGCGGCGGACCGGGCGGCCGCGGCGGGCATCGTGGAGGTACGGGTCTCCCTCACGCACAAGGGGGACCTGGCCTTCGCGGTGGCGCTCGCGCTGGAGGGTGGACGGGCAGAGCCCCGCCGAGAGTGAACCGGCGGAGCTTCGCAAACTGCCCGCCCAGGAGGGGGCGTTCCCCTGGAAAGTGCCGCCAGAGGGCGCTTCCCCTCAGCACGGGTTCTCGACCAAGATCACCGCGGTTCCTGGCCGGACTGCTGTCGTCCAGGCGTCGGGACATTCGTGAGGCCATCGAGGTCCTGGCTGCCCTCGCCCCGACCCTGACCGAGGCGATGAAGACCACTCGGACGAAGGCGTTCGTCATCCTCGACGGCGGGCTGGTGGCTCCTGCGGAAGCCCCGCTGCTGTGCGCACTTCATGCCGGAGGCGGGGAGGAGGGGCCGCAAGGCGATCGATAGCCTGCTGGAGGATGGGGCCCCAGGCCCGACCCTGAGTACGGATTCGACCGTCCGACGCGCGTAAACAACGAGGTGAGACCCCGTATGTTCACTACCCGGCCGACCCTGCAGGGCACCTTCGGCATGGTGTCCTCGACCCACTGGCTGGCCTCCCAGTCGGCCATGGCGGTGCTGGAGGACGGGGGCAACGCCTACGACGCGGCCGTCGCCGGGGCCTTCGTGCTGCACGTCGTCGAACCGCACCTCAACGGGCCCGCCGGGGAGGTGCCGATCCTGCTCGCGCCGGCGGGGGGCGAGGTGCGGGTGCTGTGCGGACAGGGTGTGGCCCCGGCGGGGGCCACGGTGGCGCACTACAAGGGGCTCGGACTCGACCTCGTCCCCGGCACCGGACCGCTCGCCGCCGCCGTGCCCGGCGCCTTCGACGCCTGGCTGCTCCTGCTGCGCGACCACGGCACCAAGTCGCTGGCCGACGTGCTGAAGTACGCCGTCGGCTACGCCGAGCACGGGCACGCTCCCGTGGAGCGCGTCGCCGAGACCGTCGAGACCGTCCGGGAGCTGTTCGAGACGGAGTGGACCTCCTCCGCCGAGGTCTACCTGCCGGACGGCCGTCCGCCCCGCCCCGGCCGGCTGCTGCGCAACCCGGCCCTGGCGGCCACCTGGAAGCGGCTGCTCGCCGAGGCCGCCGGCGCGGCGGACCGGGAGGCGCAGATCGACGCCGCGCGGGAGATCTGGCGCTCCGGGTTCGTCGCCGAGGCCCTCGTACGGCAGGCCGGGCGGCCCACCCTGGACACCAGCGGCGAACGTCACACCGGCACCCTCACCGCCGCCGACCTCGCCGGCTGGTCGGCGCACTACGAGGCGCCGGCGACGTACGACTGGAACGGCTGGACCCTGTGCAAGGCCGGACCGTGGAGCCAGGGGCCCGTCCTGCTCCAGCAGTTGGCGCTGCTCCCGCCCGAACTGCCCGCCCACGGCGGTGCCGACTACGTCCACCTGCTGGTCGAGGGCTGCAAGCTCGCCATGGCCGACCGGGAGGCCTGGTACGGCGACGCCGACGGCGCGGACCGCGTACCGCTCGGCGAGCTGCTGTCGCCCGAGTACAACGCGGCGCGGCGGCGGCTCGTCGGCGACAAGGCCTCCTTCGAACTGCGCCCCGGCGCCCCGGGCGGGCGCGTCCCGCGGCTCGCCGCCCACGCGCTCGTCGCCGCCGTGGAGGGGGAGGGCCTCGACGCCCTCGGGGTAGGTGAACCGACGGTCGCCAAGAGCCCGGTGTCCCCGGTGCCGGGGGAGCCGGACGTCGCAGCCGACGGGGGCACCCGCGGCGACACCTGCCACCTCGACATCGTGGACCGCTGGGGCAACATGGTCTCGGCCACGCCGAGCGGCGGCTGGCTCCAGTCCAACCCCGTCGTGCCCGAACTGGGCTTCCCGCTCGGCACCCGGCTCCAGATGACGTGGCTGGAGGAGGGCCTGCCCAACTCGCTCACGCCGGGCCGCCGCCCGCGCACCACGCTCACGCCCTCCATCGCCCTGCGCGACGGGGTGCCGGTCATGGCCTTCGGCACCCCCGGCGGCGACCAGCAGGACCAGTGGCAGACGCACTTCTTCCTGGCGGTCGCGCTGCGCGCGCGGGTGCGGGGCGGTCTCGACCTCCAGGGCGCGATCGACGCGCCGAACTGGCACAACGACAGCTTCCCCGGTTCCTTCTTCCCGCGCGGCATGCGGGCGGGCTCGGTCACCGTGGAGTCCCGCATGCCGGCGGAGGTCGTCGAGGAGCTGCGGCGCCGCGGGCACGACGTGACGGTGGGGGAGTCGTGGTCGGAGGGCCGGCTGTGCGCCGTCGCCTGGGACCCGGAGACGGGCGTGCTGTCGGCGGCGGCGAACCCGCGCGGCATGCAGGGGTACGCGGTGGGCCGCTGACCGGCAGGCGCGCGCGTGCACCTGATGTTCGTGCCGATTCCACCCGGAGTACACCACCCGGGTGGGGATTGTCAGTGGCGCGTGCTCTCATGGAGTCATGATCGAGGACAACGAAACCATCGACGAGTTTCTCGCCCGGCACACCGGCGACGTGGAGGAGGCCGTCCGCAAGGCGGCCGCGCAGGAGATCATGCCGCGCTGGCGCCGGCTCGCGGCACACGAGGTCGACCAGAAGGCGGGCCCGCACGACCTGGTGACGGACGCCGACCGCAAGGCGGAGCTGTACCTCACGGAGGCCCTGCCCCGCCTGCTGCCCGGCTCGGTGGTGGTCGGCGAGGAGGCGGTGCACGCGAACCCCGCTTCGTACGGGGCGATACGCGGCGAGGCCCCGGTGTGGATCGTCGACCCGGTCGACGGGACCCGGCAGTTCGTGCGCGGCGAGGAGGGTTTCTGCACGCTGGTGGCGCTCGCCCACCGCGGCGTCGTGCACGCCTCCTGGACCTACGCCCCGGCCGGTGACCGGCTCGCCACGGCCGTCCGCGGAGGGGGCGCCTTCCTGGACGGCGAGCGGCTGTACGCGGGGCCGCCCGAGCCGGGCCGGGACCTGCGGGTGGCCACCTCCCACCCGGACTACACGACGGACGAGCAGAAGCGCGACCTGCTCGCCCTGCGCACCCCGGGCGTGGCCCCCCGCCCCTGCGGCTCGGCCGGCCTGGAGTATCTGGCCGTCGCCCGCGGCGAGTCCGACGCCACCGCCTTCTCCTGGGAAGCGGCGTGGGACCACGCGGCCGGCCTCCTCCTGGTCGAGGAGGCGGGCGGCACCCACCTGACCCGCACGGGCGAGCCCTTCCGCATCACGGGGGGCAACGAACTGCCGTTCACCGCCGCCCGCGACGCGGCCACGGCCCGGCAGGTGGTGGCCCTGCTGTCGGGCGAGGCGTGATCCCCGGGGGAGCGCCGCCCGCCGCCCGGGAACCAGCCGCACGGGGACCCGGGTGCCCGGGAATTCCGGTGCCCCGGCGGCCCGTCGCGTGGTCGACTGTCGGTCCGACAGCCGTCGCCGACCGACCGGAGTCACCTTGTCCCCGCACGTCACCGCTCTCACCGATCCCGCCCGCACCCCGTCCGCCCATCGCCTGGCCTGGCTGGCCCGCGGGGACGACGGCGGTCCGCTCGGGTACGCGTTCCTGCGGGTGTTCACGCGGGAAGGGCAGGACCACCTGGCGGAGCTGACGCTGAACGTGCACGCGGCGGAGCGGCGCAGAGGCGTCGGGTCGCGGCTCCTCGACGAGGCGGTGGCCGCCGCGCGAGAGGCCGGCCGGCGGTCGGTCGTCGCGCAGGCCGACGCGGACACGCCCGGCGACCACTTCCTCGCCGCGAGCGGCTTCCGCAAGGTGCTGGCCCTGACGTACGCCCGGCTCGACCTGAGCGGGACGGGCGGCCGCCGGGCCGGGGAGACCGACGCGATCGTCGGGCGGCCGCACCCCGGCTACCGGTTGGTGTCCTGGCGCGGCACCGTCCCGGACGACCTGGCCGGGACCTTCGCCGACTCGCGCCGCGCGATGGACGACATGCCGATGGACGACACCGACTACGGCGTGGTGGCCTGGGACGTCGAGCGGGTCCTGGCAGCCGCCCGGGCCGTCGCCGACCGCGGGGAGCAGCTCACCACGGTGGCCGTCCTCGACGAGGCGGACGGCTCGATCGCGGGCTTCTCGGAGTTCGTCGTGCCCGGCGACGGCAAGGGCGACGGGCTGCACTACGGCACCGGTGTGCTGCCCGAGCACCGCGGCCACGGCCTCGGCCGCTGGATGAAGGCCGAGTCGATCCGCCTCGCCCGCGCCCAGCACCCCGGTCTCGCCGGTCTGGTCACCGACACGGCCGACAGCAACACGCACATGCGCCGCATCAACGACGCGCTCGGCTACGCCCCCACGCACCGGGCCCTGGAGTACCAGCTCGACCTGTGACGCCCGCGCCGGTCGCGCCGGTCGCGCCGGTCGCGCCGGTCGCGCGGGTCGCGCGGGTCTCCCGCCGTCAGGCCGCCACCCCCTCCGCGGCGAGGAACTTCTCCACCGCCTCCCGCGCACGACGGTCGAAGTCGGCGTACTGCGCCGCCCGCTCGGCGCCCTCGACCGCGTCGCCGACCAGCAGACTGCCCTCGGCGTCGACGCGCTGCGGGCGCTCCTCGGCGTCGGTGAGCAGACCGACGGCCGAGTGGGAGAAGCCGCAGTAGTAGGCGATGCCCTCGCTGAGGTTGGTCTCCAGGAGGGCGTGCATCGCCTCGGTGATCGGATCGTCGGCGGTGGCACCGGCCAGGCCCAGCCAGAGCATGCGCTTGCCCGCCAGGCGCGGCTTGCTGCGGCCGTAGGCGAAGCCGTAGTTCCACACCCGGTCGATCCATCCCTTGAGGAGGGCGGGCACGCTCTGCCAGTACACCGGGAAGACGGCGACGACCACGTCGGCGTCGAGCACGCGCCGCATGTGCGCCCGCGCCTCGTCCGAGTACGCCTTCTCCCGGTCCCCCCAGTCCGGCTGGTCCGCCGTGGTCATCCGCGGGTCGAAACCCTCGGCGTGCAGGTCGAGCAGGTCGACGCGGTATCCGGCGGCCTCGAGCCGCTCGGCGGTACGCCGGGCGGTGTGCGCGGTGAGGGAATCGGCGCGGTGGTGCGCGACGACCACGAGGGCGGTCCTGGCGTTACTGCTGCTGTGCTGCGTCACGGGGTCTCCCGGCTGGTCTCGGTCAGTGCGACGAGTCCAGTACAGCCGCGGCCGCATGGATGATCCATGGGAGAAACTCTCGGAAACATAAGAGATCGTCTACGATGACCGGCGTGGATCCCCTGAGTTCACTGCTGAGCGGCATCCGGGCCGAGGGCTCGGTCGTCAGCCACGCCGTCCTGACGGCGCCCTGGACCATCCGCTTCACCGACGGCGCACCGCTCACCATGGTCAGCGTGCTGCGCGGCGGCGGCACCCTGCTGCTGCCCGACGGCACCCGACGGGCGGTCGGCGTGGGCGACACCGCCCTCGTCCGCGGCCCCGCGCCCTTCCTCCTCGCCGACCGGCCCGCCACGGTCGACCGCCCGCACACCGAGTACGAGATCGCGTGCTTCACCGCGGACCCCGAGTGCACCGCCCAGGACCTCGGCGGCATCCGCTGGGGCACCGACCCGGACGGCGCGACGGCGCTGATCGTGGGCGCCTACCGCGCCTCGGGCCACCGCCACGAACGGCTCCTGCGCACCCTGCCGCCCGTCCTGGTCGTCAACGAGGACGTCGAGGTCTGTGCCTGGCTGGAGACGGCCGCGGCCGACGCCGCCCGGCTCTCGGCCGGTTCCCAGGCACTGATGGACCGGCTCCTCGACTGGGCCCTGGTCTGCACGCTGCGCAACTGGTTCGACCAGGCCGGCGCCGACGCGCCCAGCTGGTACCGCGGTCTGGCCGACCCGGTCCTCGCCCCCGCCCTTCAGGCCTTCCACGACCGGCCCGCCCAGTCCTGGACGGTGGCGTCGCTCGCCGGCCGGGCGGGCGTCTCCCGGGCGCTGTTCGCCAAACGCTTCACCGAGCTGATGGGCCGCCCGCCCCTCGCCTACCTCACCGAATGCCGGATGGCCGACGCCGAGGCGCTGCTGGCCGACACCGACCTCAGCATCGCCCGGATCGCCAGGTCCGTCGGCTATGCCGACGCCTTCGGCTTCAGCGCCGCCTTCAAACGCCACCGGGGCCAGAGCCCCAGCACGTTCCGCGCCGCGGCGGCGGCCTGAACCCCGGCGCGCGGTCCCGCCCACCCGAGACCGTGCGCCGTCGGACCCCGGGCATATCCTGATCCCCAGTGGCCATCGGCTGACGAAGGGGTCCGAAGGTGCCGTCGATGCTCGATGCGGTCGTAGTGGGTGCGGGGCCGAACGGACTGACCGCCGCCGTGGAGCTGGCCCGCCGCGGCTTCTCGGTCGCCGTGTTCGAGGCGCGGGGCACCGTGGGCGGCGGGGCGCGCACGGAGGAGCTGACCCTGCCCGGCTTCCGGCACGACCCGTGCTCGGCCGCGCACCCGCTCGGTATCAACTCGCCCGCCTTCCGCGACCTCCCCCTGGAGCGGTACGGCCTTCAGTGGCTGCACCCCGGGCTGCCCATGGCGCACCCCTTCCCCGACGGCTCGGCCGCCGTGCTGTCCCGCTCGGTCGGCGAGACCGCCGCCTCCTTCGGAGCGCGCGACGCCGGCCCGTACCGCAGGCTGGTCGAGCGCTTCCTGCCCAGGTGGGACACGCTGGCCCGGGACTTCATGTCCCTGCCGCTGACCGCGCTGCCCCGCGACCCGGTCACCCTGGCCCGGTTCGGTCTGGTCGGTCTGCCCCCGTCGACCTGGCTGATGCGCCGCTTCCGCGACGAGAAGGCCAAGACCCTCTTCGCCGGGCTCGTCGCGCACGTCATGGCCCCGCTCGGCGGCTTCGCCACCGGCGCCATAGGCCTGGTCTTCGCCCTGGCCGCGCACGCCCGCGGCTGGCCCGTCGCCCGCGGCGGCTCCCAGTCCATCTCCGACGCCCTCACCGCGTACCTCCAGGACCTCGGCGGCGCCGTCCACACCGACTACGAGGTCAAGCGCCTCGACGACCTGCCGCCCGCGCGCGCGTACGTCTTCGACACCTCGCCCACGGCCCTGGCCCGCATCGCCGGCCTCGGCAGCCACTACGCGAACTACCGCTACGGCCCCAGCGTCTTCAAGATCGACTACGCGCTGGACGGGCCCGTCCCGTGGACGGCCGAGGAGCCGCGCAGCGCGGGCACCGTGCAGATCGGCGCCGACAGCACGGAGATCGGCGCAGCCCTGCACGCCGCCTCCGGCACGGACCGCGCACCCGAGCGGCCGTTCCTGATCACCGTGCAGCCCAGCGTCGCCGACCCCACCCGCGCCCCGGCCGGCCAGCACGTCTTCTGGGCCTACGGCCATGTCCCCAACGGCTGGAGCGGCGACCTCACCGACGCCATGGAACGCCAACTGGAGCGCTTCGCCCCCGGCTTCCGCGACCGCGTCCTCGCCCGAGCCACCGCCGGACCGGCCGAACTCGCCGCCCGCAACGCCAACTACGTCGGCGGCGACATCTCCTCCGGCGCGGTCTCCGGCCTCCAGCTGCTGCTGCGCCCCAAGATCTCCCTGTTCCCGTACTCGACCCCGCACCCGGCCGTGTTCATCTGCTCGTCGGCCACCCCGCCCGGCCCCGGCGTCCACGGCATGTCGGGCCACAACGCGGCGAAGGCCGTCTGGCGCAGGCTGAGGCAGACATGACCGGCATCACCCTCGTCCAGGGCGACATCACCCGCCAGAGCGCCGACGCGATCGTCAACGCCGCCAACTCCTCCCTCCTCGGCGGAGGCGGCGTCGACGGCGCCATCCACCGGCGCGGCGGCCCCGCGATCCTGGCGGAGTGCCGCAGGCTCCGCGCGGGGCACCTCGGCAAGGGCCTGGCCACGGGCCGTGCGGTCGCCACCACCGCGGGCGAGCTGGACGCGCGCTGGGTGATCCACACCGTCGGTCCCGTCTGGTCGGCCACCGAGGACCGCTCCGGCCTCCTCGCCTCCTGCTACCGCGAATCCCTGCGCACCGCCGACGAGTTGGGCGCCCGCACGGTGGCCTTCCCCGCCATCTCCACCGGCGTCTACCGCTGGCCGATGGGCGACGCGGCCCGCATCGCCGTGGAGACGGTGCGGGCCACCCGGACATCGGTCGCCGAGGTCCGCTTCGTCCTCTTCGACGCCCCGGCGTACCAGGCGTTCGCGGCACGGACGGGCTGAGCGCCGCCGGCACCCTCCCCACCTGGCTTGACGCTTTATTGCGAGTCATGTGCAATAGCTGCGCATCGACAACAAGCGTGGGGGAGACATGACAGCCCGTCGGACCAGTTGGACCCGTCGGACCCGTTGGACCCGTCGGACCGCCCGGAGCCTTCCGATACGGAGTGCCGCCGTCGCGGTGGCGTTCGCCGCCGGTGCGACCGCCTGTTCCGCGCCCTCGGGCGAGGGAGGGGACGGCGGCGGCGAGTCGGCCGAATCCGTCGTCATAGGCGTGGCCTCGGAACCGGACACCCTCAGCCCGCTGCTCGGCTACGGCAAGGACGGAAACTCCAAGATCTTCGACGGGCTGCTCGCCCGCGACACCGACCTGGAGCTGAAGCCCGCCCTCGCCGCCGCGCTGCCGAAGGTCACCGACGACGGCCGGACGTACACGTACACCCTGCGCGAGGGCGTGAAGTTCAGCGACGGCGAACCGCTGACGGCCCAGGACGTCGTCTACACGTACCGCACCGTCCTCGACGAGAAGACCAACAACACCGCCCGCAGCGAACTCGACGCCGTCGAGGACGTCCGCGCGAGCGGGGACGACACCGTCGTCTTCACCCTCAAGTACCCCTACGCGCCCTTCGCTGCCCGCACCGTCCTGCCCATCGTCCCCGAGCACGTCGCGGGCAAGCAGGACCCCAACACCGGCGACTTCAACACCGAGCCGGTCGGCACCGGACCGTACGTGCTCACCAACTGGAGCAAGGGCGAGAAGCTCGGCTTCAGGGCCAACCCGCACTACTGGGGCGACAAGCCCGCGGTGAAGTCGTTCACCATGGCCGTCATAGCCGACGACAACGTGCGCGCCACCCGGCTGCGCTCCGGCGACCTCGACGGCGCCGTCCTGCCGCCCAACCTCGCCGCCACCTTCGAGAAGGACGACGGCAGGCGCACCTACCGGGCCAGGTCCTACGACTTCCGGGCGGTCACCCTGCCCAGCGCCGGCAAGGTCACCGGCGACCGCGCGATCCGCCGGGCCCTGGACGCCGCCGTGGACCGGCAGGCCATGGTCGACAAGATCCTCGACGGCGCGGGCCGGCCGGCGTACGGGCCGCTGCCCGTCGACGACCCCTGGTACGAGCGCGCCATCGAGCGCCCGCGCGACCTCGCGAAGGCCGGGCGCATCCTGGACGAGGCCGGGTGGAAGCCCGGCTCCGGAGGCATCCGCGCCAGGGACGGACAGCGCGCCTCCTTCACCCTCTACTACCCCTCCGGCGACAAGGTCCGCCAGGACCACGCGCTCGCCTACGCCTCCGACGCCAAGAAGGCCGGCATCGAGGTCAAGGTGGAGGGCGCCACCTGGGAGGTCATCGAGCCGCGGATGAAGACCGACGCGGTCCTCGCGGGCTTCGGCAGCGTCGGCGACCCCGACTTCGGCCTCTACACCCTGCTGCACTCCTCGCTCGCGAACGACGGCTTCAACAACATGGCCGGCTACGACAACGAGGCGGTCGACGAAGCGCTCGACGCCGGGCGCCGCAGCCAGGACCCGAAGGTGCGCGCCGCCGCCTACGAGAAGATCCAGAAGGCGCTCGTGGCGGACCCGGGATACACCTTCCTCACCCACATCGACCACCTCTACGTCCTCGCCGACCGCTGGGACGGGCTGACCACCCAACTGGAGCCGCACGAGCACGGCTTCGCCAGCGGGCCCTGGTGGAACATCGAGGACTGGCAGCCGAAGAAGTGACCCGACCGGCCCGACGGCTGCCCTGGGGGGCGATGGCACGGCTGGCGGGGCGGCGCGCGCTGTTCGCCGTCCCCGTCGTCCTCGTCGTCACCTTCGGCGTGTTCGCGATCGCCGCCGCCTCGCCCTTCGACCCCGTCAAGGCCTACGCCGGCACCGCCGCGCTCGGCGCCGACCAGGAGACCCTGGACCGGCTGCGCGAGAACCTCGGCGTGGACGAGTCCTTCGTCGCCCGCTGGTGGCACTGGCTGACCTCCGCACTCACCGGCGACCTCGGCCACTCCAGCGTGCTGCGGCAGCCGGTGACGCAGGTCATCGGTGAACGGCTGGTCTGGTCCGCGCTGCTGTGCGCCGTCGCCTTCGCCGTCGCCGTCACCCTCGGCATGCTCCTCGGCGTGCTGGCCGCCCGCCGGCCGGGCTCGGTGCTCGACCGGGCCGTCACCTCCCTCGCATACACCCTGGAGGCGGCGCCGGTCTTCTGGATCGCGCTGCTCGCCGTGTGGCTGTTCGCCCTCCAGTGGGACGTGCTGCCCGCCGGCGGTCTGACCGACACCGCCAGCCAACACGTCACCCCGGGACAGGTCGCGGGCCACATCGTGCTGCCCGCCGGGGTGCTCGCCGTCTCCCAACTGCCCTGGTTCACCCTCTACGTGCGCCAGGGCGTCGGCGACGCACTCGCGGAGGACCCGGTGCGCGGTGCCCGGGCCCGCGGACTGGGGGAGGGCACCGTCCTGGTCGGACACGCGCTGCGCTCGGGGCTGCTGCCCGTGCTCACCCTGATCGGCTCCCGCGTTCCCGAACTCATCACCGGCGCCCTGCTGGTGGAGAGCGTCTTCAGCTGGCCGGGTATCGCCGCGGCCACCGTCGAGGCCGCCACCGCCGTCGACTTCCCGCTGCTCGCCGCCCTGACCGTACTGGCCACCGTCGCCGTACTCGCCGGCAACCTGCTGGCCGACCTGCTCTACGGACTCTTCGACCCGAGGGTGAAGCTCAGTGAGATGTGATGTTCGTGGCTGAGACCGCCGCCGAGAAGACGGAGGCTCCCGCACCGGCCTGGCGCTCCCGCGGCGGCGACCGCCGCTCCACCCGCACCCTGCGGCTGCGCACCTCCGCCGTGCTGCTGACCGCGACCGTGCTCGCCGTGCTGCTCGTGCCGCCGCTGGTGCAGCTCGACCAGCAGGCCGTCGACCTGGCCGCCAAACTGGAAGCACCCGGCTGGGCCCACCCCTTCGGCACCGACGACGTCGGCCGCGACCTGCTGCTGCGCTGCGTGTACGGCCTGCGCGTCTCCCTGCTCGTCGGGGTGGCCGCCGCGCTGACCGCGACGGTCGTCGGCACCGCCGTGGGCGCCACCGCCGGTGCGCTCGGCGGCTGGGTCGACCGGGGCGTCATGCGGGTCGTCGACGCCCTGTCCTCCGTGCCGCACCTGCTGATGGGCATCTTCATCGTCGCGATGTTCCGGCCGGGCGTCTGGCCGGTGGTGGCCTCCGTCGCGCTCACCCACTGGCTGTCCACCGCGCGCATCGTCCGCGCCGAAGTGCTGTCGCTGCGCGCCCGCCCCCACATCGACGCGGCCGTCTCCGGCGGCGCGTCCCGGTGGCGGGTGGCCGTGCGGCACCTGCTGCCGGGCGTGCTGCCGCAGGCCGCGCTGGCCGCCGTACTGATGGTGCCGCACGCCATGTGGCACGAGTCGGCGCTGTCCTTCCTCGGCCTCGGACTGCCCACCCACACCGCGAGCCTGGGCAACCTGATCCAGGAGGCGCGGGGTTCACTGCTGGCCGGGCAGTGGTGGCCCACCCTCTTCCCCGGCCTGTTCATCATCGTGCCCACCCTCGCCGTCGCCGGTCTCGCGGGCGCCTGGCGGGAGCGGATCAACCCGCGCCGCCGATCGGAGCTGATGCTGTGACCGGGCGAGCCCCCGTGCTGTCGGTGCGCGGACTGTCCGTGCGGTTCCTGATGCCGGGCGGGCGCCGTGTCGCCGCCGTCACCGACGCCCACTTCGACGTGGCGCCCGGCGAGTGCCTGGCCCTGATCGGCGAGAGCGGCTGCGGCAAGTCCGTCCTCGCCTCCGCCCTGCTCGGCCTGCTGCCCGGCAACGCGCAGACCGCGGGCCGCGCGCTCCTCGGCGACCTGGACCTGCTCGCCGCGGACGAGCGGACCTTCGCCCGCACGGTGCGGGGACGGCTGATCGGCCTGGTCCCGCAGAGCCCCGCCGCCCACCTCACCCCGGTCCGCACCGTCCGCTCGCAACTGGAGGAGACGGTCGCGGAACTCACCGGCGTCCGCGGCGGACGCGGGGCCCTGCGCGAGGCCGCTCAGGCCGCCGCCGAGCGCGCCGCGTTCCCAGCGGACCACCTCGACCACCATCCGCACGAACTCTCCGGCGGCCTCGCCCAGCGCGCCGCCACCGCCCTCGCCCTGGTCGGCGACGCCCCGCTGCTGCTCGCCGACGAGCCGACCACCGGGCTCGACCGGGACCTGGTCGACCGCACCGTGGACGAGCTGCGACGACATGTCGACAACGCCGAGGGCAAGAGCGCCCGGGGCGACGCCGGGAGCCGCGCCCTGCTGATGATCACCCACGACCTGGCCGCCGCCGCACGCATCGCCGACCGCATCGCCGTGATGTACGCCGGGCGCATCGTCGAACTCGCCGACGCCGGCGCGTTCTTCGGCACCCCCGGCCCACGCCACCCCTACAGCCGCGGCCTGCTCGACGCGCTGCCCGACCGTGCCTTCACCCCCATCCCCGGCCTGCCGCCCGAACTCGGCGCCCTCCCGGCCGGCTGCGCCTTCGCCGCCCGCTGCGACCGGACCACCGACGCCTGTGCCGACCTGCCCCCGCTGCGCCACGCGGTGGCCTGCCACCACCCGCACGCCGCGCTCACGGAGGCCGCCGACCGTGCTTGAACTGCGCACCGTCACCGCCGGATACGCGAGGAACGCTCCGGTGTTCCGGGACGTCTCCCTGTCCGTCGCGCCGGGAGAGGCGGTCGGCCTGCTCGGCCCCAGCGGCTGCGGCAAGTCCACCCTCGCCCGCGTCGCGGCCCTGCTGCACCAGCCCGACGCGGGAGCGCTGCACCTCGACGGCACCCCCGTACGGCGCTGGCGGCACCGCGCACCACGGGAACAGCGCACCGCCTTCGGCGTCGTCTTCCAACAGGCCCGGCTCTCCGCGGACCCCCGGCTGCGGCTGGCCGACCTGATCGCCGAGCCGCTGCGCGCCACCGGCCGCCGGGAGGGCGCCGCCGACCGTGTCGCCGAACTGTCGGCGACCGTGGGCCTGACCGCCGACCTGCTGACCCGGCGCCCGCACGAGGTCAGCGACGGCCAGTTGCAGCGCGCCTGCCTGGCCCGCGCCCTGGTGCTGCGCCCCCGCTGGCTGGTGTGCGACGAGATGACGGCGATGCTCGACGCCTCGACCACGGCCGCCCTGGTGCGGGTCGTGGAGGACTACCGGGCCGCCACCGGCGCCGGCCTGCTGGCCGTCGGCCACGACCGGGTCCTCCTCGACCGCTGGTGCGACCGCACCGTCGAGTGGGCGTCCCTGGTTGCCGCGGCGGAGCGCTGACCCGCGGCCCGCCCCGGGGCCGTCAGCGCGTGCTCCACTTCTGGTTGTCGCGGCCGCTGCACTCCCAGAGCTGGAGCCTGGCGCCGTTGCCCGTCTTCTCGTCGACGACGTCCACGCACTTGTTGGCCTGCACATTGACCAGGTCCCGGGGGCCGGCCAGGATGAACTGCTGCGCCGGGTTGCCGCTGCACACCGCCACCTGGACCACCGTGCCGTTGGCCGTGCCGCCCCAGGTCGCGTCCATGCACAGGCCCAGCGAGCGGATCGTGCCGTCGGGACGGAAGTCCCACTTCTGCCAGTTCTTGCCGGTGCAGTCCGCGATCTGCAGCGGCGCACCGTCCCGCCACTTGTGGCCCGCCACCTCGATGCAGCGGTTCGAGGCGTGACCGTAGATGGTCGTGCCCGGGGCGACGGGCTCAGACGCCTCGGCGTCCGGCTTCTCGTCGCCGCCGCCCCCGCCCGACGTCTCCTTCTCGGGCTTCTCGCGCTTCTCGGGAGCCGGTGCCTCACCGCCACCGGCTCCGCCGTCGTCCTGTGGCTCCCGGGTGGGCGGCTGCTGCGCCTGCGGCTGCTCGGCGGGCGCGGACCCGGCGGTGCTGGGCAGCAGCTCCGGGGTCGCGCTGGGACTGGGTGCCAGCGCGGCGCCCGCCTGCTGGGTCTGCTCGGTGGCACTGGTGCGGACCTGCGGCTTGTAGGCGATCCAGACCATCACGAAGGCGATGGCCAGCGCCATCGCGATGCCCAGGAACGTCGCCAGCCAGCGGGGCAGGAACCCGCGCTGCACAAAGGTCCCCTCGACATCGGTCGGTTCCACCCCCGACCGGCGCACCGCCAGCTTGTACGGCCGCTCCTGCTTCGCCCCGAACCAGGTGATCTGCCGCGGCTTGAGCGTCGTCTCGACGAACGCCGCACGCCCCGGCTCGATCTGCACGTTCGAGGGCCGGATCTCGTACGAGAGGTGGTCGCCGGTGTCGCTTCCGGTGAGCGACGCCGTCACCTTCGTGTTGCCGAGGTTGTCGACCGCCAGCCGCGGCCGGCCCCGGAACCGCCCCTTCACCGTGACCGGCACCAACTCGGCGCGCACCTCGGAGAACGCCGTGATCGTCAGGTTCCCCTCCGGAACCGTCACCGCGTCGGGGTGCTCCGTCGGCGTGATCCGCACCGCGTACGGATGGGGGCCCGCCACCGCGTCCGGCGTCCGCGGCGGGGCGAAGGTCAGCTCCACGGTGCCGGTCGTGCCCGGATACAGGCGCAGCGTCTGCGGCTCGACCGTCGTCCAGGGCGCCATGTCCCCGACCGGTTCGAACCGGTACTCGTCCACCACGTCACCGGTGTTGCGCACCCGCAGTCGTACGCGCGCACTGCTGCCGGGGTCCACGGTCGCGGACGCGGGCTCCAGGGAAGTCCACAGGCTCACGGGGGGACGTTACGTGGTGATCCGGTCACCGTCAGGAGCCCCAGGGGCAGACCCGGGTGCCCCAAAGGCCCGGACCACGTGACCGATCGTCCCGAGGGCCGTCCCGACGACCCCGTGTTCACCAGGAACAAACAAACTCCGACGGGGTAATTGATTCGGTTGTGTTCGGGTTCTAGGGTGACCCGTGACTCAGTAGTCGCCGCGTCACCGGCAGTTGCGTTCCACCCCCAAGGCAACTGCTCTCCCAGCACCGTGCGTTGAGCCGCCCCCGAAGCCCACGGAAGGCCACGGTCATGCCGCACTCGCCCGTGTCACCCGCCGGATCCCCCGCCCCTCAGCCCCGCCGGCCCCGCCCGGTCGTCAGCCGCCGCCGTCTCCTGGAGGGCGGTGCCGCCGTCCTCGGCGCCCTCGCGCTGTCCGCGTCGCCCCTCACGGCACAGGCGGCCGTACGGCGGGCGGCGGCCGACGAGCCGCCGGAGTGGAACGACTTCGGCGTCTTCCGGCTCGGCACCCAGCCGCCGCACGCCACGCTCACGCCGTACGAGGACGTCAAGCAGGCCATCGACGGTGACCGCGCCCGCTCGCCCTACCGGCTGAGCCTGGACGGCACCTGGAAGTTCGCCTACGCCGACCGCCCCGAGGACCGGGACGCCGACTTCCACCGCACCGACGTGGACGACGGGGACTGGGAGACCATCCCGGTCCCCTCCGTGTGGCAGCTGCACGGCCACGACTTCCCCATCTACCTGAACATCACCTACCCGTACTGGGGTCCCAACGGCCTCGGCGAGGAGCCGCGGCCGCCCGCCGCGCCGACCCGCTACAACCCGGTCGGCCAGTACCGGCGCACCTTCACCGTCCCCCGTGACTGGACGGGCCGTCGCACCTTCCTCCACTTCGAGGGCGTGAAGTCCGCGCACTACGTCTGGATCAACGGCGAACTGGCCGGTTACGACGAGGACTCCTACACGCCCTCCGAGTACGACGTCACCGACCTGCTCAAGCCGGGCACCAACCAGATCGCCGTCGAGGTCTACCGCTACTCCGACGGCGACTGGATGGAGGACCAGGACATGATCCGGCTGAGCGGCATCTTCCGCTCGGTCCACCTCTACTCCACCCCGGCCGTGCACCTGCGCGACTTCAAGCTCGACACCCCGCTCGACGACACCTACACCGGCGCCGAACTGGCCGTCACCGCGAGTGTGCGGGCGTACGGAGAGGGCGGCACGGGCCGCTACACCGTCGAGACCCAGCTGTACGACGCGCGCGGCCACGCCGTCTGGTCCCGGCCGTTGCGGCAGCCCGTCGACGTCGGCGAGGCCCGCGCGGGCGAGGACGTCACGGTACGGGCCGCGAAGGCGGTGCCGAAGCCCCGGCTCTGGTCGGCCGAGCACCCGAACCTCTACACGGCCGTACTGCGCCTCAGGGACCCGGCGGGCAAGGTGACCGAGACCCTGTCGCACCGAGTGGGCTTCCGCGAGTTCGCGCTCAAGGACGGACTGATGCGGATCAACGGCGAGCCGGTGTCCTTCCGCGGCACCAACCGCCACGAGATGCACCCCTCCCGCGGCACCGCGCTCACCCGCGAGGACATGGTCGAGGACGTCAAAATCATCAAGCGGATGAACATCAACAGCGTCCGCACCTCGCACTACCCCAACAACCCGTACTGGCTGGAGCTGGCCGACGAGTACGGCCTCTACCTCGTCGACGAGACCAACCTGGAGACCCACGGCATCCGCGACGAGTACCCCGGCGACCATCCCGACTGGACCGCCGCCTGCGTGGCCCGCGCCCAGAACATGGTGCACCGCGACAAGAACCACGCCTCGGTCGTCATCTGGTCGCTGGGCAACGAGGCGGGCGGCGGCTCCACCTTCACCGCCATGCACGACTGGATCCGCTCCTACGACGACACCCGCGTCATCCAGTACGAGGGCGACGACCGCCCCGGCGTCAGCGACATCCGCTCGGAGATGTACGACAGCCCGCAGTGCGTCGAGCAGCGCGCGAAGGACACCTCCGACACCCGGCCGTACGTCATGATCGAGTACGCCCACTCGATGGGGAACTCCACCGGCAACTTCAAGAAGTACTGGGACATCGTCCGCCGGTACGAGGTCCTCCAGGGCGGCTGGATCTGGGACTTCGTCGACCAGTCCCTCTACACACCCGTCCCCGCCCGCACCCTGCTCACCGAGGCCGGGCCCGCCGGGCTGCGCGGGGAGATCCTCGCCACCCGCGGCACCCTCGACCGGGACAAGGGCCTGTCCGGCATCACCGTCTTCGAGCGCCACGACAGCCTCGACCTCACGGGCTCACTGACCCTGGAGGCCTGGGTCACCCCGCACGTGACGGGCTACCACCAGCCGATCCTCGCCAAGGGCGACACCCAGTACGCGCTGAAGCAGAACGGCCGGACCCTGGAGTTCTTCATCCACTCCGACGGCCAGTGGATCACCGCGAACTGGACCGTGCCGGCGGACTGGACCGGCCGCGAGCACCATCTCGCGGGCGTCTTCGACGCGGACGCCGGGACCCTGACCCTCTACGTCGACGGCGTCGAACGGGCCACCCGCACCACCGACCGGCGCCCCAGCAGCAACACCGCGCCCCTCGCCCTCGCCTCCGACGCCGACAACCAGGTACGGGAGTTCAGCGGCACCGTCCGCCGCGCCCGCGTCTACGCCCGCGCCCTCGACGCCGCCGAACTGGCCTCCGACGGCCGCGGACCCGGCGACGACGGCGTGCGGTTCTGGTTCGACGCGGCCACGGTGAAGACCTCGACGCGGCGCCCCCGGGACAAGACGTTCCTCGCCTACGGCGGCGACTGGGGCGACAACCCCAACGACGGCGCCTTCGTCGCGGACGGCATCGTCACCGCCGACCGCGGCCACACCGGCAAGGCCGCCGAGGTCAAGCGCGTCTACCAGGCGATCGACGCCGCCCGCACCCCGGGCGGTGGCCCCGGCGCCGTCACCCTCACCAACGAGTACCTCTTCACCCGCCTGCGCGAGTTCGACGGCCACTGGGAACTCGTCGCCGACGGCGAGGTCGTACGGCGCGGGAGGCTGACCCGGGACCAACTGGACGTGGCGCCGCGCTCCAGCAAGGACATCACCGTCCCCGTCAGGCTGCCGGGCCGCCCCGGCCCGGGTACCGAGTACTTCCTCCAGCTCTCCTTCACCACCAAGGAGTCCACCCCGTGGGCGAAGGCGGGCTTCGAGGTGGCCCGCCGACAGCTCCCCGTCGAGGCCGACGTGCCGGCGGTGACCCCGGCCCGCCCGGCGAGCGTGCCGGTCCTGCGCCACGAGGACCGCGACCAGGACGTCGAGGTCACCGGCAAGGGCTTCTCGGTCACCGTCGACAAGCGCACCGGCACCATCACCTCCTACGAGGCCAGGGGCACCCGGCTGATCACCTCCGGGCCGGTGCCCAACTTCTGGCGCGCGCCCACCGACAACGACAAGGGCAACGGCCAGCACACCCGCAACCAGACCTGGCGCGACGCGGGCGCCCGCCGCAAGGTCACCGGCGTCGCCGTGCGCGCGCTCGGCGACCGGGCCGTCGCGATCAAGGTCACCGGCACGCTGCCCACGTCGGTGGAGTCCACGTACGCCACCACCTACACCGTGTTCGGCAACGGCGAGATCAAGGTCGACAACAGCCTGCACCCGGGCGCCGCGAACCTGCCCTACCTCCCCGAGGTCGGCACGATGCTGTTCCTGCCGAGCGGCCTGGACCGCGTGCACTGGTACGGCCGCGGCCCCGAGGAGAACCACTGGGACCGCAACGACGGCACGGACGTCGGCCTCTACTCCGGGACCGTCGCCGAGCAGTGGACGCCGTACATCCGCCCGCAGGAGAACGGCAACAAGACCGACGTCCGCTGGATCGCCCTCACCGACCGCCACGGCGTGGGCCTGCTCGCCTCCGGCGAACCCCTCCTGGAGGCCAACGCGTCGCACTTCACGCCGGAGGACCTGTCGGCCGGGGTGCGGCACGACTACCAGCTCACCCCTAGGGACGAGGTCGTCCTGCGCCTGAACCACCGGCAGATGGGCGTCGGCGGCGACAACAGCTGGGGCGCGCACACCCACGACGAGTTCAAGCTCTTCGCCGACCGGGACTACGCGTACACCTACCGGCTGCGCCCGCTCACCGACGTGCGCGACGCGACGCGCGCCGCACGACGGCCGACGGCGGCGGAGTAGCGGACGGGAGCCGGGGGAGCGGCGCCGTCAGCCGGCGGCGTCGCTGATCCCCAGCCGCAGGTGCTCCACGTGGTAGACGGCCTGGTCGAGCAGCCCGGCGACATGGTCGTCGTGCAGGGCGTACACCACCGAACGGCCCATGCGCTCGCCGACCACCAGACCGAGGTTGCGCAGCAGCCGCAGCTGGTGCGAGCAGGCCGACTGCTCCATGCCGACCTCCGCCGCCAACTCGGTGGCGGGCAGCGGCCCTTCGCGCAGCCGGGCGAGGATCAGCAGCCGGGACGGGGTGGACAGGGCCTGGAGGGTCGTGGCGACCTTCGCGACGTTGTCCGCGTCCAGGCGCACCCGCTCGGCGGCGTCCTGCGCGGTGGTGGCGGCTCCGTGACCCATGCCGTCATCTTACGCATCCACCTGGAGGGCTCCCCGGTAACACATGAACACATGAACGGATGAACGAATGAATTAATGAACGAGTCTTCATGTGTTCCTGTATGGTGTGCCGCGTGTCCACCACCCTCGCCCCAGCTCCGCGGACCGCGCCCGCCACCGCACCGCCGCCCCGCCGCCGCACCCGCGTCCTCGCCCTGCCCGAGGCCCGCTGGGCGCTCGTCTCCCTCGTCGCCTTCCTCGCGGCCCTGCCCCTCGACCTCGGCTCGGCCCCCGCCTGGACGTACGGCCCGCTGTACGTGCTCGCCTACGCCGCCGGCGGCTGGGAGCCCGCACTCGAAGGACTGCGGGCGCTGCGCGAGAAGACCCTGGACGTCGACCTGCTGATGATCGTCGCGGCGCTCGGCGCGGCCGCCGTCGGGCAGGTCCTCGACGGCGCCCTGCTGATCGTCATCTTCGCCACCTCCGGCGCCCTGGAGGCCCTGGCCACCGCCCGCACCGCCGACTCCGTGCGCGGCCTGCTCGACCTCGCGCCCACCACCGCGACCCGCCTGCGGGAAGGCGGCGAGGAGACCGTCCCGGCCGCCGACCTCGCCGTCGGCGACCTGGTCCTGGTCCGGCCGGGAGAGCGGATCGGCGCCGACGGCACGGTCGTCGAGGGCGCCGGGGAGGTCGACCAGGCCACCATCACCGGCGAGTCCCTGCCCGTCCTCAAACGCCCCGGCGACGACGTCTTCGCCGGCACGCTCAACGGCACCGGCGCCCTGCGCGTCCGCGTCGGGCGCGACCCGGCCGACTCGGTCATCGCCAGGATCGTCACCCTGGTCGAGGAGGCGTCCCGCACCAAGGCGCCGACCCAGCTGTTCATCGAGAAGATCGAGCGGCGCTACTCGGTCGGGGTGGTCGTCGCCACCCTCGCGGTCTTCGGCATCCCGCTCGGCTTCGGCGCCGACCTCACGGACGCCCTGCTGCGCGCCATGACCTTCATGATCGTCGCCTCGCCGTGTGCGGTCGTCCTGGCGACCATGCCGCCGCTGCTCTCGGCCATCGCCAACGCCGGCCGGCACGGGGTCCTGGTCAAGTCGGCGGCCGCCATGGAACGCCTCGGCGAGACCGACACCGCCGCCCTCGACAAGACCGGCACCCTCACCGAGGGGACCCCCGAGGTGACCGCCGTAACCCCCGTGGCCGGTGGCGATGCCGACGAGGACGCCCTCCTAGCCCTCGCCGCCGCGGCCGAGTACCCCAGCGAACACCCGCTGGCCCGCGCGATCGTGGCCGCCGCCCGCGCCCGGGGACTGCGCATCGCGCCCGCCGGCGACTTCCGGGCGGCCCCCGGCCGCGGCGTGACGGCCGTGATCGACGGCCGCACGGTGCAGGTCGGCCGCGCCGATCCCACCGAGGCCGCCGCGGGCGCCGAAACCACCGTCCGCGTCACCCGCGACGGCGCCCTCCTCGGCACCCTCGCCCTCACCGACCGCCTCCGCGCCGACGCCGCCCGGGCCACCACCCGGCTCACCGCTCTCACCGGCACCGCCCCCACCCTGCTCACCGGCGATCACGCGCCCGCCGCCGCCCGCGTGGCCGACGCGACCGGCATCACCGACGTCCGCGCCGGACTGCTGCCCGAGGGCAAGGTCGAGGCCGTACGGGAACGGGAGCGGGCCGGCCGCAAGGTGCTCTTCGTCGGCGACGGCGTCAACGACGCCCCCGCGCTGGCCGCCGCACACGCCGGCGTCGCCATGGGCGGGGCAGGCTCCGACCTGGCCCTGGAGACCGCCGACGCGGTCGTCGTGCGCGACGAGCTGACGGCCGTACCCGCCGTCGTGGACCTCTCCCGGCGTGCCCGCCGGCTGGTCGTCCAGAACCTGGCCGTCGCCGGGGTCTGCATCATGGTCCTCGTCCTGTGGGACCTGATCGGCCACCTTCCGCTGCCGCTCGGTGTCGCGGGCCACGAGGGCTCGACCGTGTTGGTCGGCCTGAACGGCCTGCGGCTGCTGCGCGAGTCGGCCTGGCGCCCGGAGTGATCCGCGGGACCCCAGCACGCGGCACCTCCATGTCGGATTCCCGCCAGCCCCGGCCCGGCCGGTGCACCATCCTGGACGCATGCAGACGGGAATGCACACCGACACCGAGCGCTGCGTGCGCGCCGTCCGGTCGAAGGACGCGCGCTTCGACGGCTGGTTCTTCACGGCCGTCCTGACGACCCGCATCTACTGCCGGCCCAGCTGCCCGGTGGTGCCGCCCAAGCCCGAGAACATGACCTTCTACCCGAGCGCGGCGGCCTGCCAGCAGGCCGGGTTCCGGGCGTGCAAGCGCTGCCGCCCGGACACCAGCCCCGGCTCGCCCGAGTGGAACCTGCGCGCCGACCTCACGGCCCGCGCCATGCGCCTGATCGCCGACGGCGTCGTGGACCGCGAGGGCGTGCCCGGCCTCGCCGCCCGCCTCGGCTACAGCACCCGCCAGGTCGAACGCCAGCTCCTGGCCGAACTGGGCGCGGGCCCCCTCGCCCTCGCCCGGGCACAGCGCGCCCAGACCGCCCGGCTGCTGATCGAGACCACCCCGCTGCCCATGGCGGACCTCGCCTTCGCGGCCGGCTTCTCCTCCATCCGCGCCTTCAACGACACGGTCCGCGAGGTCTACGCCCTCTCCCCGAGCGAACTGCGCACCCGCGCCCCCAGGAACCGCCCCGCCCCCACCACCCCCGGCGCCCTGACCCTCCGCCTCCCCTTCCGCACCCCCCTCAACCCCGACAACCTCTTCGGCCACCTCGCCGCCACCGCCGTACCCGGCGTGGAGGAGTGGCGGGACGGCGCGTACCGGCGCACCCTGCGCCTCCCGTACGGTCACGGCATCGTGGCCCTCACCCCGAACCCCGACCACATCGCCTGCCGCCTCACCCTCAGCGACCTGCGCGACCTGACCGTCGCCATCAGCCGCTGCCGGCGCCTGCTCGACCTGGACGCCGACCCGACGGCGATCGACGACCAGCTGCGCGCCGACCCGCTGCTCGCGCCGCTCGTCGACAAGGCCCCCGGGCGGCGGGTGCCGCGCACGGTGGACGAGGCGGAGTTCGCCGTACGGGCCGTGCTCGGCCAGCAGGTCTCCACCGCCGCCGCCCGCACCCACGCCGCCCGCCTGGTCACCGCGCACGGCGACCCGGTGGACGACCCCGAGGGCGGCCTCACCCACCTCTTCCCGTCCACCGAGGCGCTGGCGGCGGTGGACCCGGAGACCCTGGCGATGCCCAGGACCCGCCGCACCACCTTCACCACCCTGGTCGCCCACCTGGCCGACGGCTCCGTCAACCCGGGCGTCGAGAGCGACTGGGCCGAGACCCGCGCCCGGCTCCTGGCCCTCCCCGGCTTCGGCCCCTGGACCGCCGACGTCATCGCCATGCGCGCCCTCGGCGACCCCGACGCCTTCCTCCCCACCGACCTCGGCATCCGCCGCGCCGCCGCCGAACTGGGCCTGCCCTCCACCCCGGCCGCGCTCACCGCCCGCGCGGCGGCCTGGCGGCCCTGGCGGGCGTACGCCGTCCAGTACTTGTGGGCGACCGACGACCACCCGATCAACTTCCTGCCGGTATAAGTCGGCATTAGCCCGTATTGGCCCGTATCAGCCCGTTCGAGGAGCCGGAGCGAAACCCGTGAAACAGCACACCGTGATCGACAGCCCCTACGGCGCACTCACCCTCGTCGCCGAGGACGGCGCCCTGTGCGGCCTCTACATGACCGACCAGCGCCACCGCCCGGCGGAGGAGACCTTCGGCGCACGCGACGAACGCCCCTTCGCCGAGACCGAGGAGCAGCTGGAGGCCTACTTCACCGGTGAACTGAAGGACTTCACCCTCGGCCTGCGGCTGAACGGCACCCCCTTCCAGCGCACGGTCTGGGCACAGCTCCAGAAGATCCCGTACGGCGAGACCCGCACCTACGGCGAACTCGCCGCCGACCTCGGCAACCCGGCCGCCTCCCGCGCCGTGGGCCTCGCCAACGGCCGCAACCCGATCGGCATCATCGTCCCCTGCCACCGCGTCATCGGCGCCGGCGGCGGCCTCACCGGCTACGGCGGCGGCCTGGAGCGCAAGCAGCGGCTGCTGGACTTCGAACGCGGGGCGGCGGGACCTCAGGCCCTGTTCTAGCCGCGCGGGCCCCGGGCGAAAACGCGTTGCCCGCGCGCCACGGGGCCCGTTACGCTCACCGGACTTCGAAGACCACGCTCTCCCGAACGATGCCGCAGATGGGGAGCAGGCCCGCGCACAGCAGCCCGGGACCACGGAGGGGCGGCGCCACTTATCGGCATGCCCTCCGGAGGACCGCACCCATGCATTCCACGCACCGCCCGCACATCGGCCTCGGCCTGCCCGTCGACGACCCCGCCCTGCTGCCGGCCTGGGCCCGGCGCGCCGACGCGCTCCCGTTCAGCACGCTCGGCCTGCTCGACCGGCTCGTCTACGACAACCCCGAACCCCTGATCACCCTCGCGACCCTGGCGGGCGCCACCTCCCGCATCCGCCTGCAGACCGAGGTGCTGATCGCCCCCGTCCACAACACCGCGCTGCTCGCCAAGCAGACCGCCACCCTCGACCGCCTGTCGGACGGCCGCTTCACGCTCGGCATCGGAGTCGGCGGGCGGGCCGACGACTGCCTCGCCGCCGGCATCGACCTCCACCGCCGGGGCCGCCGCCTCGACGAGCAGCTGACCCTGCTGCGCCGCACCTGGGACGGCGAGCCCTACGGCCGCGACGTCGGCCCCATCGGGCCCCGCCCCGCCACGCCCGGCGGACCGCGGGTGCTGTTCGGCGGCTTCGCCCCGGCCGCCCTGGAACGGGTCGGCCGGTTCGGCGACGGCTTCCTCGGCGCCGCGCTGCCCGCCGCGCACATGGACGGCCTGTTCCGCCAGGTCGAGGCGGTCTGGCGGAAGTACGACCGCCCGGGCCGGCCGCGCCTGGTCGCCCAGGCGAGCGTCGCCCTCGGCCCCGACGGCACGGTGGAGCGGGCCCGGCGCAACCTCGGCGACTACTACGCCTTCACCGGGCGCGCCGAGTACATGACCAAGGGCCTGCTCACCACCGCGCGGGAGATCCGCGCCGCCGTCGACGCCTTCCGGGACATCGGCGCCGACGAGGTCGTGCTCTACTGCTGGTCCTCGGACCCCGACCAGGTCGACCGCCTCGCCGACACCCTGTTCTGACGGGCCTGCGGCTCCCGGTTCCCGCCGCCGCGGCTCAGCCCAGCCCGCGCAGCAGCTCGGGCAGGGCCGAGCCGATCGGCTCCCGGACCACCTCGTCGGCCAGCTCGTCGTACGGCGTCGGTTCGGCGTTCACGACGACCAGCCGGGCCCCGTGCGCGACGGCGACGCCGGCCAGCCCGGCGGCGGGCTCCACCCGGAGACTGGTGCCGACCGCGACGAACACCTGGCACGCCTTGCTGATGGCGGCCGCCTCGCCCAGCACCACCGGGTCGAGGCGCTCGCCGAACATCACGGTGGCCGACTTCAGAATGCCGCCGCACTCCAGACACGGCGGGTCGGCCTCACCGGCCTCGATCCGGGCCAGCGCGTCCGCCATCGGCCCCCGGGCCCCGCAGCCGGTGCACACGTAGGCGCGCGCGGTGCCGTGCAGTTCGAGGACCTTGCGGGCGGAGAGCCCGGCGAGCTGGTGCAGACCGTCCACGTTCTGCGTGAGCACACGGACCGGTACCCCGCGCCGCTCCAGGTCGGCCACCGCGCGGTGCGCCGCGTTCGGCTCGGCGTGCAGCGCGGCGCTGTCCCGCCGCATCAGCCAGGAGCGCCGCCTGATCTCCGGATCGCCCATGTAGTACTCGTACGTGACGAGCTTCTCGGCCTCCGGGTCGCGCCGCCACAGACCGTTCGGACCGCGGTAGTCGGGAATGCCGGAGTCGGTGGAGACGCCGGCACCGCTGAGGACGGCGACGAGAGGCTTGCCGGTCATGCGGTCGAGGGTAGGGCGCCCAGGTGCGGTCGGCGAACGGTTATCGGTCGACCCGCACACCGTCCTCCAGCTCGGCCGTGCCGGAGCCGTCCGCCAGTACGTCCAGCGCGGCCAGCACCCGGCCGTGCAGGGAACCGAGCAGGTGGTCGCCGAGTTCCCCGCGCGGCACCAGCCGCCAGGACAGCAGCTCCTCCTCCTGCAGCCGGATCGCCTTGAGGTCGTCCTCCGACAGGACCCCGCCGTCGTACAGGTACGCCACGATCGGTGGCCTGCCCGGCCCGTTCGACCAGTCCACCGCGAGCAGCCGACCGATCCGCGCGTCGAGTCCGATCTCCTCCAGGGTCTCCCGCCGCGCGCCCTGCCGCGGACTCTCCCCGTCCCCGGACTCGATCGTCCCGCCGGGCAGCGCCCACCCCTCGCGGTAGTTGGGCTCGACGAGCAGCACGCGCCCCGCGGCGTCCCGGAAGACCGCGGCGGCACCGGCGAGGACGCGGGGCAGTCCGGCGATGTAGGCGGCGTAGTCAGCAGTGGTCATCCCGGAAGCGTAACGAGCGGCCCGGCCCCGGGCCCGGCGCACTCCCGGAGCGGGTGCACGGCGGGTTCCACGGTGTGGGCAGGGCATGACGGCGCGGGCGTCCTCCGGTTAGGGTCGCAGCGGCGCGACTGCCTTGACGTGCGCAAGGCTCGAAGAGCAAGGGGAGAGCAAGGTGGCTGACGCTGCTGTGGACGGGACCCGCCGGGTACTCGTCGCCGCGGACAAGTTCAAGGGCTCGCTGACGGCCGTCGAGGTCGCCGAGCGCGTCACGGCCGGACTGCGCCGCGTCGTGCCGGACGTCCTGGTCGAGGCGCTGCCCGTCGCCGACGGCGGCGACGGCACGGTGGCCGCCGCGGTCGCGGCCGGGTTCGAACGCCGGGAGGTACGGGTCGCCGGTCCCCTCGGCGACGAGGTGACGGCGGCGTACGCGCTGCGCGAGGACACCGCCGTCGTGGAGATGGCCGAGGCCAGCGGCCTCCAGCGGCTCCCGGAAGGCGTCCTCGCACCGCTGACGTCGTCCACGTACGGCTCGGGCGAGCTGCTGCGGGCCGCGCTGGACGCGGGCGCGCGGACGATCGTGTTCGGGGTCGGCGGCAGCGCCACCACGGACGGCGGCGCCGGGATGCTGGCCGCGCTGGGCGCGCGGTTCCTGGACGGGGACGGCGAGCCGGTCGCGCCCGGCGGGGGCGGTCTCGCGGGGCTGGCCTCGGCCGACCTGTCCGGTCTCGACCCGCGCCTGTCGGACGTGGAGCTGGTGCTCGCCAGCGACGTCGACAATCCGCTGACCGGGCCGAAGGGCGCCCCGGCGGTCTACGGGCCGCAGAAGGGTGCCTCGCCGGACGACGTGACGGCCCTGGACACCGCCCTCGCGCACTTCGCGAAGGTGCTGGAGCGGACGGAGGGCGTGGGCGCGCGTGCCGCCGGGTACGCCGCGTCGCCGGGCGCGGGTGCGGCGGGCGGCATCGGGTTCGGCGCGATGCTGCTGGGTGCGCGGTTCCGGCCCGGCATCGAGGTGATGCTGGACGTGCTGGGCTTCGCGCCTGCGCTGGCGCGGGCGGACCTGGTGATCACCGGGGAGGGCTCGCTGGACGAGCAGACCCTGCACGGGAAGGCGCCGGCGGGCGTCGCGGCGGCGGCGCGGGCCGCGGGCAAGGAGGTCGTCGCGGTGTGCGGGCGGCTCGCGCTGCCGGCGGAGGTGCTGGGGCGGGCCGGGATCCGGCGGGCGTATCCGCTGACGGATGTGGAGCCGGACGTCGCGAAGTGCATCGCGGACGCGGGGCCGATCCTGGAGCGGGTGGCGGAGTCGATCGCCAGGGACTTCCTGGCCTAGGGGAGTCTCGCCCCCGCCGCCCCTTCCCATTCCCGACCCTGGGGGCTCTGCCCCCAGACCCCCGTTTTCGGCCCTGAACGGGCCTCGTCCTCAAACGCCGGACGGGCTGGGAGGCTCACCCCTCTCCCCACCGAGTCGGGCGGTGGGTGGGCATAGGCCCGGGGGTCTGGGGGCGGAGCCCCCAGGGACGCCGACACCGACGCCGGGCGCGCACAAACAGAAGGGCCCCGAACCCAACCCGGGTCCGGGGCCCTACCGACGTTCACACGTCACGGAAGCTGCGCGGCCCGCGCCTCCCGCCGATTGTCACGGAAGTTGTTCACCCTGCGAGCCGTGGCGAACAGGGGGATCACCGCCCCCATCACCAACTGCAGCGCACACCCCGTCTGCAGCAGCAGCTGCCCGCTCGGCGCGTCGAACGCCCAGCCGGCCAGCAGCCCCATCGACAGGACGATCCACGACAGCATCGCCACCGCGAGCCGCCCCCGCGGCTTCGGGTACTCGACCCGGCTCACCATCAGCCAGGCCGTGCCGATGATCGCCAGCAGCGTCGCCACGAACGGCAGCTCCAGCAGCACGATCGACACCACCGTCAGCGCCCCGAACGGCGACGGCATGCCCTGGAAGGTGCCGTCCTTGACGGTGACGCAGGAGAACCGCGCGAGCCGCAGCACCACCGCCAGCAGCACCACGATCGCCCCCACCGCCGCCACCCGCTGGTAGGCGTCGTCCGCGACCATGCCGTAGACGAGGACGAAGTACGCCGGTGCGAGGCCGAAGCTGATCAGGTCGGAGAGGTTGTCCAGCTCCGCGCCCATCGGCGAGGACCGCAGCTTGCGGGCGACCAGACCGTCGAACAGGTCGAAGATCGCCGCGCACAGCATCAGGATGACCGCGGTGGCCGCGCTGTGCCGGGCCATGCCCGACTCGTCGCTGCCCATGAGGTGCGGGATCAGGATGCCGGTGGTGGTGAAGTACACCGCCATGAAGCCGCACGTGGCGTTGCCGAGCGTGAGCGTGTCCGCTATCGACAGGCGGAGCGAGAGCGGCATCTCCTCCTCGTCGTCCACCTCGTCGGCCTCCGGCACCCATCCGGCCTGGGTCTGTGGATCAATCACGGTCAATTCGAGTCACCCCAGCCACCGTCTTCTGACCCACCTCGACGTCGACCTCCACACCCTCCGGCAGGTACAGGTCGACGCGGGAGCCGAAGCGGATCAGACCGACCCGCTCGCCCTGCTCGACCTTCGTGCCCTGCGGCACGTACGGGACGATACGGCGGGCCACCGCGCCGGCGATCTGGATCATCTCGATGTCGCCGAGCTCGGTGTCGAAGTGCCACACGACGCGCTCGTTGTTCTCGCTCTCCTTGTTGAAAGCGGGAACGAAGCCGCCCGGCACGTGCTCGACCGACGTCACCGTGCCCGACAGCGGGGCGCGGTTGACGTGGACGTTGAGCGGGCTCATGAAGATCGCGACGCGGGTGCGGCCGTCCTTCCACGGCATGATGCTCTGCACCACACCGTCGGCGGGCGAGACGACCCGGCCCTGGGTGATCTCGCGCTCGGGGTCGCGGAAGAACCACAGCATCCCCGCCGCGAGCGCGGTGGCGGGGACGGCGACGGCCTTGGCGGCGCCGGAACGGCGGGCCCGCAGGAGGCTGACGGCTGCGGTGGCGACGGTCGGCAGAAGCCACGGCGAGGCTCCGCGCGCGAGGCGTACGCCGGCGAGGCTGTCGCGAGGTGCAGAGGTTTGGCTGTGGGGCATGGATGACCTTCGTAGCGGATGATGCCGCGCTATGACGGGGGACGGCGGCTTTCCGGCGATCGTAGCGGCTCCGCGCCGCAACTGGGTAAGCCAGGAAGCTGAGTCGGCGGCCGAAGACTGCCTACGGGGTGTGACCTTCTTCTCCAAGAAAACACCCCGTATCCGGACATCTAACCCTGGAATCGATACTCTTCGAGCAGTCGGCGGCCGATGATCATTTTCTGGATCTCGGCGGTGCCTTCACCGATGAGCAGCATCGGCGCCTCGCGGTAGAGGCGCTCGATCTCGTACTCCTTGGAGAAGCCGTACCCGCCGTGGATCCGGAAGGCGTCCTCGACGACCTCCTTGCAGTACTCGGAGGCGAGGTACTTGGCCATCCCCGCTTCCAGGTCGTTTCGTTCGCCCGAGTCCTTTTTGCGCGCAGCGTTCACCATCATCGCATGCGCCGCCTCCACCTTGGTAGCCATCTCCGCGAGCTTGAACTGGATGGCCTGGTGCCGGGCGATCTGCTTGCCGAAAGTGTGACGCTGCTGGGCGTACCGGACGCCGAGTTCGAAGGCACGCTGAGCGACGCCGCAGCCACGGGCCGCCACGTTGACGCGGCCGACCTCGACGCCGTCCATCATTTGGTAAAAACCTCGTCCGGTGACACCGCCGAGCACCCGATTGGCCGGAATGCGCAGGCCGTCCATGATCAGCTCGGTGGTGTCGACACCCTTGTAGCCCATCTTGTCGATCTTGCCGGGGATGGTCAGCCCCGGGCGGACCTCGCCGAAGCCGGGCTCCTTCTCCACCAGGAAGGTCGTCATCGACTTGTGCGGGGCCGTGCCGTCCGGGTGACCCTCGTCACTCTTCACCAGGACGGCCACCAGCGACGACGTACCGCCGTTCGTCAGCCACATCTTCTGGCCGTTCAGGACGTACTCCTCGCCGTCCCTCACCGCCTTCGAGGAGATCGCCGAGACGTCGGAGCCCAGCGCCGGCTCGGACATCGAGAAGGCGCCCCGGATGTCGCCCGCGGCCATGCGGGGCAGGAAGTGGTCCTTCTGCTCCTGCGTGCCGTGCTGCTTGAGCATGTACGCCACGATGAAGTGCGTGTTGATGATGCCGGACACCGACATCCAGCCCCGGGCGATCTCCTCCACGCACAGGGCGTACGTCAGGAGCGACTCGCCCAGGCCGCCGTACTCCTCGGGGATCATCAGCCCGAACAGGCCGAGTTCCTTGAGCCCGTCGACGATGTCCTGCGGGTACTCGTCCCGGTGCTCCAGCTCGGTGGCGACCGGGATGATCTCCTTGTCCACGAAGTCCCGGACGGTGGAGAGGATCTCCGTCTGGACGTCCGTCAGACCGTGGGTCTGGGCGAGGCGGCTCATCTACTTCCCCTGTTCCTTCAGCTCGGGGCGGCCCGGCTGCTCGCCGCCGCGCTCCTTGGTGTACGTCTCCGTCGGCACCATCACCTTGCGGCGGAACACGCACACCAGGGTGCCGTCCTGCTTGTAGCCCTTGGTCTCGACGTGGACGATGCCGCGGTCGTTCTTCGACTTCGACGGCCACTTGTCGAGCACCGTCGTCTGGCCGTACAGCGTGTCGCCGTGGAAGGTCGGCGCCACGTGCTTGAGCGACTCGATCTCCAGGTTGGCGATCGCCTTGCCGGAGATGTCCGGGACGGACATGCCGAGCAGGAGCGAGTAGATGTAGTTGCCGACCACCACGTTCCTGCCGAAGTCCGTCGTCTTCTCGGCGTAGTTGGCGTCCATGTGGAGCGGGTGGTGGTTCATGGTGAGCAGACAGAACAGGTGGTCGTCGTACTCCGTGACCGTCTTCCCGGGCCAGTGCTTGTAGGTCGCCCCGACCTCGAACTCCTCGTAGGTGCGTCCGAACTGCATCGCCCTCAGCCCTCCGGGATCTCGAACTTCGACGTGCGCCGCATCCCGGCCGCACGCCCCTTGCCGGAGACGACCAGCGCCATCTTGCGGCTGGCCTCGTCGATCATCTCGTCGCCGAGCATCGCCGAGCCCTTCTTGCCGCCCGCCTCGGACGTGTAGTAGTCGTACGCGTCCAGGATCAGCTCGGCGTGGTCGTAGTCCTCCTGGGAGGGCGAGAAGATCTCGTTGGACGCCTCGACCTGGCCCGGGTGCAGCACCCACTTGCCGTCGAAGCCGAGGGCGGCGGCGCGCTGTGCCACCTCGCGGTAGCCGTCCACGTTGCGGATCTGCAGGTAGGGGCCGTCGATCGCCTGGAGGTCGTTGGCGCGGGCGGCCATCAGGATCTTCATCAGGATGAAGTGGTAGGCGTCCGCCGGGTAGCCGGGCGGCTGCTCGCCCACGACCAGGGACTTCATGTTGATGGACGCCATGAAGTCGGCCGGGCCGAAGATGATGGTCTCCACGCGCGGGCTCGCCTGGGCGATCTCGTTGACGTTGTTCAGGCCCTGGGCGTTCTCGATCTGCGCCTCGATGCCGATCCGGCCGACCTCGAAGCCCATCGTCTTCTCGATCTGGGTGAGGAGGAGGTCCAGGGCCACGACCTGCTGGGCGTCCTGGACCTTCGGCAGCATGATGCAGTCCAGGTTCGGGCCCGCGCCCTCCACCACCGTCACGACGTCCCGGTACGTCCACTCGGTCGTCCAGTCGTTGACGCGCACGACGCGGGTCTTGCCGGTCCAGTCGCCCTCGTTGAGGAACTTGACGATGGTGTGCCGCGCCTCGGGCTTGGCGAGCGGCGCGCAGGCGTCCTCCAGGTCCAGGAAGACCTGGTCCGCCGGGAGGCCCTGGGCCTTCTCCAGGAAGCGCGGGTTGCTTCCCGGGACCGCCAGACAGGAGCGCCGGGGGCGGAGACGGTTGACCGTGGTCATGCGGGGACCTCCAGGGGGTCGAGCTTGTTCGCGTACCGGATCTCGTCGACGATCCGGCCGATGATGCCGGTGATGTCGAAGTCCTTCGGGGTGAAGACCGCGGCCACTCCCGCGGCCCGCAGTTCCTCGGCGTCACCGTTCGGGATGATGCCACCGGCGATCACCGGGATGTCTGTGGCACCGGCCACACGGAGCCGTTCGAGTACGTCCGGCACCAGTTGGGCGTGCGAGCCGGACAGGATGGACAGGCCCACCGCGTGCACGTCCTCCGCGAGGGCGGCGTCCACGATCTGCTCCGGGGTGAGCCTGATGCCCTGGTAGACCACCTCGAACCCGGCGTCCCGGGCGCGCACGGCGATCTGCTCGGCGCCGTTGGAGTGGCCGTCCAGGCCGGGCTTGCCGACCAGGAAGCGGAGCTTGCCGACCTCCATCTCCTTGGCCGTCAGCTCCACCTTGCGGCGCACCTCGGACAGGGCCGAACCCTCCTCCGCGGTGACCGCGACCGGCGCCGAGGACACGCCGGTCGGCGCCCGGAACTCGCCGAAGACCTCGCGCAGCGCCCCGGCCCACTCGCCGGTCGTGGCGCCGGCGCGGGCGCACTCCAGCGTGGCCTCCATGAGGTTGCCGGTGCCGCGCGCGGCCTCCTTCAGCTTCTCCAGCGCCTTGCAGGGGCGCGGGTGGTTGAAGGGCGGCTGGTAGCGGGAGTCGCGCCAGTTCTCCAGCGAGGCGACGACGCGGGCCTCCACCGCCGGGTCGACCGTCTGGATCGCGGTGTCCAGGTCGGCGGTCAGCGGGTTGGGCTCGGTGCCCTCGAAGGCGTTGACACCGATGATCTTCTCCTCGCCCGACTCGATCCGCGCCCGGCGCTCGGCGTGCGAGGCGACCAGCTGCGACTTGAGGTAGCCGGACTCCACGGCGGCCATCGCGCCGCCCATCTCCTGGATGCGGTCGATCTCCGCGAACGCCGACTCGACCAGCTCGCCGACCTTCGCCTCGACCACCTTCGAGCCCTCGAAGAGGTCCTCGTACTCCAGCAGGTCGCTCTCGTGGGCCAGCACCTGCTGGATGCGCAGCGACCACTGCTGGTCCCAGGGGCGGGGCAGGCCCAGGGCCTCGTTCCAGGCCGGCAACTGCACGGCACGCGCCCGTGCGTCCTTGGAGAGGGTCACGGCCAGCATCTCGAGGACGATCCGCTGGACGTTGTTCTCCGGCTGCGCCTCCGTCAGGCCCAGGGAGTTGACCTGGACGCCGTAGCGGAAGCGGCGGTGCTTGGGGTTCTCGATGCCGTAGCGCTCGCGGGTGACGCGGTCCCAGATGCGGCCGAAGGCGCGCATCTTGCACATCTCCTCGACGAAGCGCACGCCCGCGTTCACGAAGAAGGAGATGCGGCCGACCACGTCGCCCATCCGCTCCTGCGGCACCTGACCGCTGTCGCGCACCGCGTCGAGCACGGCGATCGCGGTGGACATCGCGTACGCGATCTCCTGCACCGGCGTGGCGCCCGCCTCCTGCAGGTGGTAGCTGCAGATGTTGATCGGGTTCCACTTGGGCAGGTGGGAGACCGTGTACGCGATCATGTCGGTCGTCAGGCGGAGCGACGGCCCCGGCGGGAAGACGTGCGTGCCCCGGGACAGGTACTCCTTGACGATGTCGTTCTGGGTCGTGCCCTGGAGCTTGGTGACGTCCGCGCCCTGCTCCTCCGCGACGACCTGGTAGAGCGCCAGCAGCCACATGGCCGTGGCGTTGATGGTCATCGAGGTGTTCATCTGCTCCAGCGGGATGTCCTGGAACAGCCGGCGCATGTCACCGAGGTGCGCGACCGGCACGCCGACCCGGCCGACCTCGCCGCGGGCGAGGACGTGGTCGGAGTCGTAGCCGGTCTGGGTCGGCAGGTCGAAGGCGACCGACAGACCCGTCTGCCCCTTGGCGAGGTTGCGCCGGTACAGCTCGTTGGACGCCTCGGCCGTGGAGTGACCGGCGTAGGTGCGCATGAGCCACGGCCGGTCCTTGTGACGCTCAGTCATGGGTGGCCTCCGCCGTCCTCAGATGTTCCGGAAGCGGTTGATGGCGTCGAGGTGCTGGGCGCGCTTCTCGTGGTCGCGCACGCCCAGGCCCTCCTCGGGCGCCAGGCAGAGCACGCCGACCTTGCCCTGGTGGGCGTTGCGGTGGACGTCGTGCGCGGCCTGGCCGGTGTCCTCCAGGGAGTACACCTTGGAGAGCGTGGGGTGGATCTTGCCCTTGGCGATGAGGCGGTTGGCCTCCCAGGCCTCGCGGTAGTTGGCGAAGTGGGAGCCGATGATGCGCTTCAGGGACATCCACAGGTAGCGGTTGTCGTACTCGTGCATGTAGCCCGAGGTCGAGGCGCAGGTGGTGATGGTGCCGCCCTTGCGGGTGACGAACACGGAGGCGCCGAAGGTCTCGCGGCCGGGGTGCTCGAAGACGATGTCGATGTCCTCGCCGCCGGTGAGTTCGCGGATGCGCTTGCCGAAGCGCTTCCACTCCTTCGGGTCCTGGGTGTGCTCGTCCTTCCAGAACTTGTAGCCCTCGGCGTTGCGGTCGATGATCGCGTCGGCGCCCATCGACCGGCAGATGTCGGCCTTCTGGTCGCTGGAGACGACGCAGATCGGGTTGGCGCCGCCGGCGAGGGCGAACTGGGTGGCGTAGGAGCCGAGTCCGCCGCTGGCGCCCCAGATGAGCACGTTGTCGCCCTGCTTCATCCCGGCGCCGTTGCGCGAGACGAGCTGGCGGTACGCGGTGGAGTTGACCAGGCCGGGAGCGGCGGCCTCCTCCCAGCTGAGGTGGTCCGGCTTCGGCATCAGCTGGTTGGACTTGACCAGCGCGATCTCCGCGAGTCCGCCGAAGTTGGTCTCGAAGCCCCAGATGCGCTGCTCGGGGTCGAGCATCGTGTCGTTGTGGCCGTCGGAGGACTCCAGCTCGACGGAGAGGCAGTGCGCGACGACCTCGTCGCCCGCCTGCCAGGCGTTGACGCCCGGGCCGGTGCGCAGGACGACACCGGCGAGGTCGGAGCCGATGACGTGGTACGGCAGGTCGTGGCGCTTGGCGAGGTCGCTGACCCGGCCGTAGCGCTCCAGGAACCCGAAGGTGGACAGCGGCTCGAAGATCGAGGTCCACACCGAGTTGTAGTTGACCGAGGAGGCCATGACGGCCACCAGGGCCTCGCCGGGGCCCAGCTCGGGCACCGGCACGTCGTCCAGGTGGATCGACTTGCGGGGGTCCTTGTCGCGGGTCTCGAGGCCCGCGAACATCTCGGTCTCGTCCTTGTGCACGGTGATCGCGCGGTACGACTCGGGGAGCGGCAGTGCGGCGATGTCGGCCGGCGTGGAGTCGGGCGACTGGATCGCGTCCAGGATGTCCTTCACGGTCACGGTGTTGCCTCCGGCGGTGAGCGCCCTGAGGGAGGGGCGCTGAGGGTTACGTCGGTGCTGCTGAGGTGAGGGTGTGTGCCTGTGACGCAGGCGTTCGGGCGCGCAGGGGGATGAGGTGCGGGGACAGCCCGGACACCTTCAACGTATGACACCGCGTGTCACCCCGCAAGGCACTGAGTGCCAGAAACTGTTCTCAGATGAATTCTTTACGCGACAGATGAGCGATGATCGATCGAATCATCTCCCGCCGAAGGGGAAAAACGGGCGCCGACATGCAAAAACGGCCACCCGGTGGGTGGCCGTCGTCACAGTGCGGAACAGTGCGGAGGGGGCGGTCAGCGCTCCTTGAGTGCCTGCTCGATGGTGCGCATGACCTCGTGCAGCGGCGCGTCGGTGCGCGCCACCGTCACCAGCACCTCGCCCTGCACGGAGGCCGAGGAGGCGGCGGGGCGGGCGGGGGAGGCCGTGCTGCGGCCCGCCCCGATGCCCGTGCCGAAGGTCTTCCGCACGATCGCGAAGGCGTGGTCCAGCTCGGCCTCGACGTCGCCCTGCCCGTCGGCCCGCAGCCAGCGCCGCAGCACGTGGTTGTGCGCGGTCACCACGGCGGACGCCGCGACCTCCGCGAGCAGCGGGTCGTCGCCCGCGTCGTCGTCGTGCGCGTGCTCGTCGAAGTGGCCGAGCAGATAGCGGGTGAACAGCCGCTCGTAACGGGCCACCGACGCGATCTCCGCCTCGCGCAGGGTGGGCACCTCGCGGGTCAGCTTGTAGCGGGCCACCGAGATCTCCGGCCGGGCCGCGTACATCTTCATGACTTCCTTGATGCCGCGGCACACCGTGTCGAGCGGATGCTCGTGCGCGGGCGCCGCGTTGAGCACCGCCTCGGCCCGCACCAGGGTGTCGTCGTGGTCCGGGAAGATCGCCTCTTCCTTGGAGCGGAAGTGGCGGAAGAAGGTGCGGCGGGCGACCCCGGCCTGGGCCGCGATCTCGTCGACGGTGGTCGCCTCGTACCCCTTGGTCGCGAACAGCTCCATCGCCGCCGCCGCCAGCTCCCGGCGCATTTTGAGCCGCTGGGCGGCGGCCCGGCTGCCGGCCGCGCTCTCCGGCGCGTCGGACGTGGCTGAGGTACGTGAGGACTTGGCGGGCTGGGGCATGACCCGAACGTACTGCATGCGGGCGCAATCACGCGCGTGACCGGGGATTCCCCCGCCCGCGCGGGGCGGGGGAGACCCGGCCGGATCGAGCAGTCCGCCCCAGTCCTCCTCGGACCGCGGCCAGTCGCCCGGCGGCTCAGCGGCGGGCATGCTCGCGGAAACCGCGGCCCGTCTTGCGGCCGAGGCAGCCCGCGGCCACGAGGTGTTCCAGGAGCGGCGCGGGAGCCAGCCCCGGGTCGCGGAACTCCCGGTGCAGCACCTTCTCGATGGCCAGCGACACGTCGAGTCCGACCACGTCGAGCAGCTCGAACGGGCCCATCGGGTAACCGCCGCCCAGCTTCATCGCCGCGTCGATGTCGTCGAGGGTCGCGTAGTGCTCCTGCACCATCTTGACCGCGTTGTTGAGGTACGGGAACAACAGCGCGTTCACGATGAACCCGGCCCGGTCGCCGCAGTCCACGGCGTGCTTGCGCACCCTGGCGCAGACCTCGTGCACGGTGGCGTGCACGTCGTCGGCGGTCAGCACCGTGCGGACCACCTCGACCAGCTTCATCGCCGGGGCCGGGTTGAAGAAGTGCATCCCGATCACGTCCTGCGGGCGCGAGGTGGCGCGGGCGCAGGCGACGACCGGCAGCGAGGACGTGGTGGTGGCCAGCACCGCGCCGGGCTTGCAGACCTTGTCCAGCGCGGCGAACAGCTGCCGCTTGACCTCCAGGTCCTCGGCGACGGCCTCCACGGCCAGGTCGACGTCGGCGAAGTCGTCGTAGGTGCCCGTCGGCGTGATCAGTTCCAGCGTCCGCGCGGCCGCCTGAGCGGTCATGCGTCCCTTGTCGACCGACCGGGACAGGGACTTCCCGATCCGGGCCTTGGCCGTCCGCGCCTTCTCCGCGCTGCGGGCGGCCAGCACCACCTCGAACCCGGCCTTGGCGAACACCTCGGCGATGCCGGACGCCATGGTGCCCGACCCGGCCACACCGACCGCGCGGACCGTCCGCCCGGCGACCGGGGCTGCGCCCGTGCCCGGCGTCAGCGCGTCCGGCACCACGACCGCGCTGCCGGGCGCCTCGTAGGTGTAGAAGCCGCGCCCGGCCTTGCGCCCCGTCAGGCCCGCGTCGCTGAGCTGTCTCAGGATCGGGGCGGGGGCGTGCAGACGGTCCCGGGAGGCGGCGTACATGGCCTCCAGGACCGTGCGCGCGGTGTCCACGCCCACCAGGTCGAGCAGGGCCAGCGGCCCCATCGGCAGTCCGCAGCCGAGCCGCATCGCGGCGTCGATGTCCTCGCGGGAGGCGTAGTTCGCCTCGTACATCGCGGCGGCCTGGTTGAGGTAGCCGAACAGCAGCCCGTCCGCGACGAAGCCGGGCCGGTCGCCGACCGCGACCGGCTCCTTGCCCAGGTCCAGGGCGAGGTCGGTGACGGCCGCGACGGCGGCGGGCGCGGTCAGCACCGAGGAGACGACCTCGACCAGCTTCATCGCCGGCGCGGGGTTGAAGAAGTGCAGGCCGAGCACCCGCTCCGGGCGGGCCGAGTCGGCGGCCAGCCGGGTGACGGACAGCGCGTTGGTGCCGGTCGCCAGGATCGCCTCCGGACGCACGATCCCGTCCAGTTCCCGCAAGACCCGCTGCTTGATCTCGTACGACTCCGGGACCACCTCGATCACCAGGTCGGCGCCGGCGGCGGCCCGCAGGTCGGTGGAGGTGCGGACGCGGCCCAGGGCGTCGGCGCGCTCCTGCCCGGTCAGGCGCCCGCGCTCGACGGCGCGGGCGGTGGAGGACTCCAGCGCGGCGACCGCCTTGACGGCCTGCGCCTCGCTGACGTCGATGCCGATGACCTCGCGGCCGGCCCCGGCCAGGATCTCGGCGATGCCGGTGCCCATGGTGCCGAGGCCGACGACGGCGACGGTGCGGAGCGGGGACAGAGGGGTGTCGGACAGGGGAGTGGCCATCGAGGGACTCCAGGAATGAGGGGTGACGACGGGAACACGCCTGGGTACGCCGTGGAGCGCACCGGGTGCGTGAGAAGGAGAAGGAAGGGAGTGCGGGTGTTGCCGGGCCTGCTCGCGCACCCGCCCGGTGCCGTCCTGAGGGGCGTGCACACGCCCGCCCGGCGGCCTGTGACCGGCCCTGTCCCGAGGCCGAGTCCTGATGCGGTACCCGAGGTACCGGACCGACTGCCCTCCCGGTGGTTGCGTCACCAGACCACCGTGAGGAGTTGCCGCGGGTGGGTGACCCGCTCGTCTGAGGTTAACCCGCGGGTAACGAGCGCGCCAGCCCTCGACGTTCGTGATGTACGTCCCAGACGGGGTGTGACGCCCCTAACCTCGGAGTCATGGACGAAGAGTTGCGAGCGCTCACGGAGCGCTTACGGGCCGAGTCGGCGGCGTCGGGTGTTCCGGAAGCCGCGGCCGTCTACGACCGGCTCGTGGCGACCGGGGACCGGGACGAGCTGGCCGCCGTGCTCACCGAGCCCGGACACCCGCTGTGGGCCCGGGAACTGGCCGCGTTCCGGCTGGGGGTGGCGGGGGACCGGCGGGCCTTCGAGTCGCTCGTACTCCTGCTGAACCACCGCGACCCGCCCCGCTGTGCCTCGGCCGCGCACGCCCTGGCACGCCTGGGCGACCCGCGTACCGCCCGCGCGGCCGCGGCCCTCGCCACCAACGAACTGCGGGTCGCCTACGCCCTGCACCCGGTACGGCTGCTGGTCGAACTGCGGGCCCCCGAGGCGGTGCCCGCGCTGATCACCACCCTGGAGCGGCGGCTGCGCCCGCACGATCCGTACCGGCGCGTCGCGCTCGCCTGCGTCGAGGGACTCGGTGCCCTCGGCGACGACCGTGCCGGCCCCGTCCTGAACGACGCCCTCGCCCACCCGGCGCTGGCGCAGGCGGCGGTGCGGGCCCTGGCGCGCATCCCGGGGCAGCGGTGAGGCACCGGCCGGTGCCGGGCCGGTGCCGGTCTTTGTGGTGACGCTCCGTCAGCCGTTCAACGGCCGGGCGTACCGCACCTCGGGCACCGCGACGCCCTCCACCTCGAAGGGCTCCTCGGCGCCGTCGGGGCGAAAGCCCGCCCGCTCGTAGAACCGCCGGGCGCGGGCGTTGCCCTTGAGCACCCACAGGAGCATGCGCGCGTGCCCGGCGCTCTCGCACTGGCGCACCGACTCCTGCATCAGCGTCCGCCCGACGCCCGTGCCGAGCCGTCCGGCGTCGACGTAGAGGGCGTACAACTCGGCGTCCGCGGTGCGTGCCTCGCCGTCCCGGTAGGGACCGTGACAGGCCCAGCCGACGACCTCGCCGCCCGCGTCCTCGGCGACCAGGTTCACCAAGCCCGCCGGGGGCCCGGCGAACAGGGCGCGGCGGCGCTCGGCGTCGGCGGCGGGATCCATCGCGTCGAGGTACGGCTGCGGCATCAGGCCCCGGTAGGCGCTCTGCCAGCCCCGGACCCGGATCCGGGACACCCGGTCGCAGTCCGCGAGGGCCATCTCCCGCACCCGCACCGGCACCCGCGCCTGCGGACCGCTCACGGCGCCACGACCGCGAACGCCTCGATCTCCATCAGGAACTCCGGCCGGACCAGCGCGGCCACCTGCACCGCGGAGGCGGCCGGCAGCCGGTCGTCGGGTATGTGCTCGGCGCGGGCGGCGCGGATCGCGCCCATGTGGGCCATGTCCGTGACGAAGAAGGTCAGCTTCACCACGTCGTCGAAGGCCGCCCCGGCCGAGGCCAGGCACCGGCGCAGATTCTCGAAGACCTGGCGGGCCTGGGCCGCGGGGTCGCCCTCGCCGACCACCCACCCGTCCTCGTCCAGGGCGAGCTGCCCCGAGACGGCCACGAACCGACCGGTGCCGAGGACGACATGGGTGTACTGCGCGGCGGGCGCGACGCCCTCGGGGGCCGGGATCCTGGTCAGTTCACTCATGCGTCCATCGTGGACCACGCCACTGACAACGCCGCCGACGGGGTGCGCCCGACGTGCGACGACGGGACGGCTAGCCGCGGAAGCCGAGCAGCCCGTGCAGGGTCGAACCCCGCGAGGACGTGGAAGCCGCCTTGTACTCCAGCGGCTTCGGGTCCGGCAGCGCCGGGCACACCGCGTCCGCCTCGCCACCGCCGCCGCGCGGCACCGTTCCGTCGGTCAGGTAGGCGGCCAGGTGCTCGTCCAGGCAGTCGTTCCCGCTCAGCGTGATGCCGTGGTTCCCGCCGCCCTCCTCGACGACGAGGGCGGAGTCGCGCAGCAGCCGGTGCGCGGCGACGCCGCCCTCGTACGGCGTGGCCGCGTCGCCGGTCGCCTGGAACAGCAGGACCGGGGGCAGCTCGCCGTTGGCGACGTCCACCGGCTGCCGGGACCCCGTGGGCCAGAACGCGCACGGCGCGTTGTACCAGGCGTTGTTCCACACCATGAAGGGTGCCTTCTCGTACAGGTCCCAGCTGTCGTCCCGCCACTCGTCCCAGTCCCGCGGCCAGGCGGCGTCGCGGCACTGCACCGCGGTGTAGACGCTGTAGCCGTTGTCCCCGGAGGCGTCCAGGGCACCGAAGTTCTCGTACGCCTCGACCAGCGGGCCGGTGTCCTCGTCGTTCACGTACGCGGCGAACGCCTCGGCCAGGTAGGGCCAGTAGCCGTTGTAGTACCCGCCCGGCATGTAGGTGTCCTCCAGCTCGGAGGCGCCGACCTTCCCGCCGGCCGGCCGCTCGGCCAGCGCCGTCCGCATGGCGTACCAGGAGGCCTCGACCCGCTCGGGGTCGCTGCCCAGACCGTAGGCCGCGTCGTGCTCGGCGATCCAGGCCAGGAACGCCCGGTGGCGGTCGTTGAAGGCGAGATCCTGGTTGAGGTTGGCGTCGTACCAGACGTCGTCCGGCCCGACGACGGAGTCCAGGACCAGCCGCCGCACCCGCTGCGGGTAGAGCTTGGCGTAGACGGCGCCCAGATAGGTGCCGTACGAGTAGCCGAAGTAGTTGAGCTTCTCCGCGCCGAGCGCCGCGCGGATCGCGTCCACGTCCCGCGCCGCGTCGACCGTGTCGATGTACGGCAGCACGTCCGCGTACTTCTGGCCGCAGGCGTCGGCGAAGGACTTCGCGCGGGCGAGGTTGGCCTGCTCGACGTCCGGCGTGTCCGGCAGCGAGTCGGGACGCACGGGGTCGAAGTGACCCGGCCGGCAGTTCAGCGCGGGAGTGCTCTTCCCCACGCCGCGCGGGTCGAAGCCGATGACGTCGTACTGGGCGGCCACCTTCGCGGGCAGCGACGACGCCACGAACCCGGCGAGCGTCAGCCCGCTGCCTCCGGGACCGCCGGGGTTCACCAGCAAGGGGCCCTGGTACGTCCTGGCGGTGTGCGGGACGCGGGACAGCGCCAGCGTGATCTGCCTCCCGCGCGGACGCGCGTGGTCGAGCGGCACCTCCAGGGACGCGCACTGGAGCGTCGGGTAGTCCTCCGTGGCGCACTTCTCCCAGTGCGGGCCCGCCGCGGGCGCCGCGGGTGCGGGGTGCGTGGACCGTGGTGCGCTCGCGTCGGCGGGGACGGCGGTGACGGTCCCGGCGGCGATGACGGCGGCGCCGCACAGCACGGCTGCGCGTTGTCTCATGGCGTTCTCCCAGGACTCCCAGGACGGCGGGGCTGCGGTCCGCGCGGGTCGCGGTCCTCGCCGGATCGTCCCGGGGAGCGCCTTCGGAAGAACGAGACCTGTCCATACTTGACCCGATTGGGTCGGAAGATGCCCTCCAATGCTCTTACTCGGCCGCTCCGGGTGGGCTCACGGTGCCGTCAGAGCCCGAGCCCGCCCGCGACCGACAGCTCCTGCTTGGTGAACTCCCCCGTCAGCATGGGCATGGCCCGGCCGATCGCGTCCTTCGCCTCGGGCAGTTCCAGCGAGGCGTCGTGATGTTCCCGGGTCCGCCACACCTCGGTCACCCAGATCGTCGTCTCGTCGTCTTCGGACAGACCCACGAGATAAAGCTCGCATCCGGCGTCCCGCAGACCGTCGGCGGCGCTCAGGAGAAGGGAGACCACCTCGTCGCGGAGGCCGGGCCGGGTCTTCATCGAAGCGATGCAGCCGTAGGTCATGGAGGGATCCCTTTCACTCTGGGCGGGGCCGGCTTCTCCGGCCGGAGCGCGTACCCGAAGGCTGTCAGATGAGGGAAAGCTGCACCGGCTCCGGAGGCGCGGGTTCGGCCGGGTGCGAGTGCTCCGGCTCCGCGATCCTTCGCGGCATCCCCGCGCGCGCGGGACCGATGCCGTACTCGCGGGCCAAGTCGTGCACCTGACGCGTGATCCTGCGCTGGTACCACTTCGGGGCGTAGGCGCCGTCCGCGTACAGCCGCTCGTACCGGCGGACCAGGTGCGGGTGGTGCTGCCCGAGCCAGGCCATGAACCACTCGCGGGCCCCCGGCCGCAGGTGCAGCACCAGGGGTGTGACCGAGGTGGCGCCGGCGGCGGCGACGGCTCGCACGGTGGCCCTGAGCTGGGCCGGTTCGTCGCCGAGGAAGGGGATGACCGGTGCCATCAGCACCCCGCAGCCGATGCCGCGCTCGCCGAGGGTCCGGACGACCTCCAGCCGGCGCTCCGGGGCCGGGGTGCCCGGCTCCACGGTGCGCCACAGCTCCGCGTCGGTGAAGCCGACCGAGACCGAGATGCCCACGTCCGTCACCCGGGCCGCCCGCGTCAGCAGGTCCAGGTCGCGCAGGATCAGCGTGCCCTTGGTGAGGATCGAGAAGGGGTTCGCCCGCTCGGTGAGGGCCTCGATGATGCCCGGCATCAGCCGGTAGCGGCCCTCCGCGCGCTGGTAGCAGTCGACGTTGGTGCCCATCGCGACGTGCTCGCCCTGCCAGCGGCGCGAGGCGAGCTGGCGGCGCAGCAGCTCGGGCGCGTTCACCTTGACGACGATCTGGGAGTCGAAGCCGAGCCCCGTGTCGAGGTCCAGGTAGCCGTGGGTCTTGCGCGCGAAGCAGTACACGCACGCGTGCGTGCAGCCCCGGTAGGGGTTCACCGTCCACTCGAACGGCATGCGCGAGGCCCCCGGCACCCGGTTCAGGATCGAGCGGGCCCGCACCTCGTGGAAGGTGATGCCTCTGAACTCGGGCGTGTCGAACGTGCGGGTGACGACGGCGTCCGCGCCGAACAGCGCGGTGTCCGCCGCGCGGGCGTGGTCGGAGTCCGTGAGGTTCTCCCAGCGCATTGAGGCCTCCTCGGTAGCACTGGCGACACAATAGAACAGTTGTTCCCTTGATCGTGCGGACGAGTCGCGCGGGGCCGCTTCGCGCCCCCCGATTTGGTGGCCGGGCGGCGGGGTGGTTGGCTTGCCCCGAACCCGAGAACCAGGCCCTGGAGGAACCCGATGGCGCAGGTCGAGGCGACGACGGAGCGGATCGTCGCAGCGGACGCGGAGACGGTGTTCGACACCCTCGCCGACTACAGCGGCACCCGCGAGAAGCTGCTGCCCGAGCACTTCAGCGAGTACGAGGTCCGGGAGGGCGGCGACGGCGAGGGCACCCTCGTGCACTGGAAGCTCCAGGCCACCAGCAAGCGCGTCCGTGACTGCCTGCTGGAGGTCACCGAGCCGACCGACGGCGAGCTGGTCGAGAAGGACCGCAACTCCTCCATGGTCACCACCTGGCGGGTCACCCCGGCGGGCGAGGGCAAGTCCCGGGTCGTCGTGCTCACCGCCTGGCAGGGCGCGGGCGGCGTCGGCGGCTTCTTCGAGAAGACCTTCGCCCCCAAGGGCCTCGCCCGGATCTACGACGCCCTGCTCGCCAAGCTCGCCGCCGAGGTAGAGAAGTAGCCAAGGGGCAGACACGGGGCGGCTGTTGGTCGCCTCACCGGTTCGAGTGATCTCCGCGCGAACCCGCCGTACGTCCGTAACTCGTCGCACTTGTTCGCAGTTGTCGCCTCAGGCGGCAAATGTGAGCAGGTGTGACGAGGGGAGCGGTACGTGGGCGGGATCACTCTGGTGCAGGACCCGGTAAGGGATTCCGCACAGGACGAACCGGTCGTCGCGGCCCAGGCACCTCCTGGGCCTCCCGTTCCCGGGCCGGACGGGGCGCGGGACGCGGGGCTGAGCCCGCGCCGGGTGCGGCTGGTCTTCGTCGGGCTGATGCTGGCGCTGCTGCTCGCCGCCCTGGAGCAGATGATCGTCGCCACGGCGCTGCCGAAGATCGTCGGTGAGCTGCACGGTCTGGACAAGATGTCCTGGGCGATCACCGCGTACCTGCTCACCTCGACCGTCGGACTGCCCATCTACGGCAAGCTCGGCGACCTCTTCGGCCGCAAGGGCGTCTTCCAGTTCGCCATCCTGGTCTTCGTCGTCGGCTCCGCGCTCGCCGGACGCGCGCAGACCATGGACCAGCTGATCGCCTTCCGCGCGGTGCAGGGCGTCGGCGCGGGCGGCCTGATGATCGGCGTCCAGGCGATCATCGCGGACATCGTGCCGCCTCGCGAACGCGCCCGGTACATGGGCCTGATCGGCGCCGCCTTCGGACTCGCCTCGGTCGCCGGGCCGCTCCTGGGCGGCTACTTCACCGACCACCTCTCCTGGCGCTGGTGCTTCTACATCAACGTGCCCTTCGGCCTGGTCACCATGGCCGTCGTCGCCGTCGTCCTCAAGCTGCCCAGGCCGCGGGTCAAGCCGCGCCTCGACATCCTCGGCGCCCTGCTGCTCGCCGCCGCCTCCACCTGCCTGGTGCTGCTCACCAGCTGGGGCGGCACCGAGTACGCGTGGGGCTCGCGGGTCATCCTCGGCCTCGGCGCCGGAGCGGTCGCGGCCACCCTGCTCTTCCTGGTCGCCGAGCACTTCGCGCCCGAACCCCTGATCCCGCTGCGCCTGTTCCGGGACTCCATCTTCAACATCACCGCCCTGGTCGGCCTCGTCGTCGGCGTCGCCCTGTTCGGCGCCGCCAGCTACCTGCCGACCTTCCTCCAGATGGTCGACGGCGCCACCGCCACCGAGTCCGGCCTGCTGATGCTGCCGATGATGGGCGGCGTCGTCGGCGCCTCGATCATCTCCGGACAGCTCATCAGCCGTACCGGTCACTACCGGATCCACCCGATCCTCGGCAGCGCGCTGTCCGTCGTCGGCATGTGGCTGCTCTCCCGCCTCGGCACCGACACCTCCCGGCTGCACTACAGCATCTGGATGGCGGTCCTCGGCGCCGGCATCGGCCTGGTGATGCCCGTCCTGGTCCTCGCCGTCCAGAACTCGGTGCGCCCCACCGACCTGGGCACCGCCACCAGCGCCAACAACTACTTCCGGCAGATCGGCGGCAGCGTCGGCGCGGCCGTCTTCGGCACCCTCTTCGCGGGCCGGCTCACCGACGCCCTGGCCGACCGGATCCCCGCCGAAGCGGGAGTCGACCTCCCCGACGCCGAGGCCATCACCCCCCAGCTCGTCCACTCCCTGCCCCCGGCGCTGCGCGACGCCTACATCGGGGCGTACGCCGACGCCATGCCGCGGATCTTCCTCTACCTGGTGCCGGTGCTCGTCCTCGGGCTCCTCATCGCCCTCTTCCTCAAGGAGAAACCCCTGGTGTCCCACAACGCCCCCGTCACCGACCCGGAGACCGCCCAGCACGCCCAGCACGCCCAGCACGCCCAGCACCCCCCGCAGCCGCAGCCGGCCGCCCAGGTCCCGCCGGCCCGGTCGCCCTACGCCGGCGGCATCCCCGTCTGCGGCACGGTGCAGCACCCCGACGGCACCGTCGTGCCCCGCGCGGCGCTCACCCTCATCGACGTCGGCGGACAGCAGATCGGCCGGGGCGCCAGCGGCGACGACGGACGGTACGCGCTGGCCACGCCCGGCTCCGGGGCGTACGTCCTGATCGCCGCGGCCGGCGGCCACCAGCCGCAGGCCGTCTCCGTGACCGTCGGCGAACGCCCGGTGGAACTGGACGTGGTCCTCGGCGGGGCCGGACGCCTCGCGGGCAGCGTCATGACCGCCGACGGCAGCCCCGTGCGCGACGCGACCGTCACCCTCACCAACGTCCACGGCGAGGTCGTCTCCACCACCCGCAGCGGCCGCGAGGGCGGCTACGTCATCACGGAGCTGGTGGCCGGCGAGTACACCCTCGCCGCCAGCGCCCCCGCCTTCCGCCCGGCCGCCCTGCCGGTCAGCGTGCAGGCCGCCCGCGAGACCCGCCAGGACGTCGAACTGGCCGGCGGCGCCGTGCTGCGCGGCACCGTGCGGGCCAGTGGCGGACGGATCGTCGAGGACGCGCGCGTGACGCTGCTCGACGCCGCGGGCAACGTGGTGGACACCCTCACCACCGGCCCGGACGGCACGTTCCGGTTCGTGGACCTGTCGTCCGGCGAGTACACCGTCATCGCCGCCGGTTACCCGCCGGTCGCGACCGTGCTCCAGGTGGCCGGCGGCGGCCGGACGGAGCGCGACCTGCAACTCGGCCACGAGGACTGAGACCGGCCACCGGCGCGCGGGCGCGCGCCGGTGTGTTCGCGCGTCACCAATTCCCCCGTTGCCGCACATGGTCACCGGCCACCCCCGTACGGTGGTGACGGCGACACAGATCTTGCGGAGCCGTGGGCAGAGAGGGCCTGACGCCATGGACCATGGCACCGAGCGGGACGCACCTCCCGGCCACCGTGCCGGACCCGGCACCGTGCCGGCCGACCCCGTGACGGGCCGCGTCCCGCTGGCCGTCGTCGTGGTGGACCGCGACGGACTGGTGTCCCACTGGAGCCGTGGCGCACGGCGGCTGTTCGCCCTGCCCAAGGAAGAGGCGATCGGACGGCCCGCCCCCGATCTGCTGCCCGTCTCGGGCGTGCTTCCCGAGGACACGGAACCGGACGGCGCCGGGCACGACGACCCCTACCGCTCCTACACCGCCCACGACGGCCTGGGGCCCGGCCTGGAGTCCTCCCTCGACGGGCGGCTGTCCTACCCCGCCGCGGGCCGCGCCCGGCTGACCGTGCGGGCCGACGACCGCGTCGACGTGCTCTGGTGGGCCTACCCCCTGGTGGGCCCCGGTCCGGAGCGGCTGCTCGTGCTGGCCGCCGACGCGGACGGGCTGCGGCGGGACTGCGCCGACGGGGCAGACGACGGCGCCGGGCCGGCCGTCGTCGAGCGGATCGCACCCGCGTTCGCCCTGCACACCGACTTCCCCGGTGCCGACGACCTCGCCCGCCGGCTCCCCGAGATCCTGCCCAGCATGAGCGTCGGCGAGAGCGCCCGCATCGTCGCGCAGGTCCTCGAACTGGGCTATCCCGTACTGGAGTTCAGCCAGCACGACCGGGTGCCCGTCACCCCCGACTGGGGCGTGCCCCGGCGGGCCGAGCGCCGGGCGCGGCGGGAACGGGCCGCGCGGGCGCTGGCGGCCGGTGAACCGGTGCCGGACGAGCTGCGGGACGAGGCCGAGGACCTGGAGTACGCCGCGGTCCGCGAACGCCTGGAGTTCCTCAACGAGGTCAGCGGCGCGATCGGCACCTCGCTGGACCTCTCGCGGACCATCGTCGAGGTGAGCCGGGCGGTCGTCCCGCGCTTCACCGACGTCGCCGGCACCTATCTGCGGGAACAGGTCGTGGCCGGGGAGGGCTTCCCCGACGGCGCGCCCGACACGACGACGATGTGGCACCGGGTCGCCCTGGAACACACCGACGAACCCGGCCGCTGGGACGACGTCGTACCGGTCGGCGAGGCCATGCCCTTCCCGGCGCACACCCCCTTCTTCCAGTGCATGACCACCGGTGAGCCGGTCCTGGTGCCCCGCATCACCGAGGAGATGGGCCACGCCATCGCCTCCCAGTTCGAGAAGCGGGACATCCGGCCGCTCATCACGGGCCGCTCGATGCTGCTGGTGCCGCTGAAGGCCCGCACCGTCGTCCTCGGCTTCATGATCCTGCTCCGGCACCCGGAGCGGCCCGTCTTCAACGACATGGACCGCGTCACCGGCGCCGAACTCGCCGCCCGCGCGGGCCTCGTCCTGGACAACGCGCGCATGTACACCCACCAGGAGAACGTCGCCGAGACGCTCCAGGACAGCATGCTCCCGCACATCCCCGCGCGGCTGGCCGGCTGCGACATCGCCACCCGCTACCTGCCGGGCACGCTGCTCGGCCGGGTCGGCGGCGACTGGTTCGACGCGGTCAAGCTGCCCGGCGCCCGCACCGCCCTCGTCGTCGGCGACGTCATGGGGCACGGTCTCAACTCGGCCGCGATGATGGGCCAGTTGCGCACTGCCGTCCAGACCATGGCCGGCCTCGACCTGCCGCCGGCCCAGCTCCTGCGCAACCTCGACGACCTCGCCCAGCGGCTCGGCGACACCCACCTCGCGACCTGCCTGTACGCCGTGTACGACCCCATCGCCGGGGAACTGCACCTCGCCAACGCCGGCCATATCCCGCCCGTCCTGGTCCGCGCCGCGGACGGCGCCAGCGAGCTGATCGACCTGCCGACGGGTGCGCCGATCGGCGTCGGCGGGGTGCCCTTCGAGTCGGTCCGGGTCCCCGTGGCGCCCGGTGACCGGCTGGTGATGTGCACCGACGGCCTGGTGGAGGTGCGCGGCGAGGACATCGGCGTCGGCCTCGCTACCCTCTGCGAGTCCGCCGCCCACCCGGCCGCGTCCATGGACGACGCCTGCGACACCATCATCCGCGCCCTGGGCACCGGCGGCGGCCGCAAGGACGACGTCGCCCTGCTGATGGCCCGGCTGACCGGCGTCGAGCCCGACGCCGTCGCCGAGTGGCGCCTCGGCCGCGACCCGGCGGAGGTGGGCCGCGCCCGCGCGGCGGTCCGCGAGCAGCTCCACGACTGGGGGCTGCCGAAGCTGGCGGCCCCCGCCGAGCTGATGGTCAGCGAACTCGCCACCAACGCCGTACGGCACTCCCACGCCCGCCCCGTCGCGCTGCGCCTGGTACGCGCCGACACGCTGCTGTGCGAGGTGGACGACGACGACCACGAACTGCCCACGCTCAAGAGCGCGGGCCCCGACGACGAGACCGGGCGCGGTCTGCGCGTCGTCAGCACCCTCGCCCGCGAATGGGGCGCCAGCCGCACCGGCGCGGGCAAGACGGTGTGGTTCGAACTGACCCTGCCCGCCCGGCACCGCTAGCGAGAGCGCCGCGCCGCCTTGCGCTGCAGGGACTCGCGGCGGGTGCGCAGTTCGCGCTGCCGGCGTCGGCTCTTCTTGCGCCGCTCGGCCCGCGCACGAGCCCGCGGGTCCCTGAGCTTCGTATGGTCCAGCCTGGTCAAGTACCAGATGACGCCGCAGAACACGCCCAGGAGGAGCACGCCGAGGACGGCGGCGAGCACCGGTGGCATGTCCGCGACCTCGATGTCCCGATACCTTCCGACCCCCATGCCGTCCCCCCGCCCCGGTTGCCGCCCGCGTCGCCCGGACCGGGCCGACCGTCTGCAAGTTACCCGATCGGGCCCGGCGGCCGAATCCGCCCGGCGCGAACTACCGGTGAAGGAATGCGCCCGGCGCTTGTGGCCGTGCGCCGGGCGCGATACACCGTACGGACCCGTCGTCGGCGGGTCGTACGGCGTCGCACCTGGGGAGACGGGCATGAGCGTGACGAGTCGGTACCGGGACGCCTGGGAGGGCTTCTGGAACGAGGCCTCCGGGGACCGGGGGGCGGTGTTCTGGGACGCGGAGCCGACGCTGACCGCCGGTCGCCACCTGGCCCACTTCGAGCCGCACCTGGCCGACCCCGCCCTGCCGCTGATCGACCTGGGCTGCGGCAACGGCACCCAGACCCGCTACTTCGCCGAACGCTTCCCGCACGTGGTCGGCGCCGACCTCTCCGCCGCCGCGCTCGGCCACGCCCGCCACGCCGACCCGGCCGGACTGGCCGCGTACCGGCAACTGGACGCCGCCGACAAGGCCGAGGCCCAGGCGCTGCACGCGGAGCTGGGCGACGCCAACGTCTACGTCCGGGGCGTCCTGCACCAGTGCGAGCCCGACGACCGGCAGCCCCTGGCCGACGCACTCGCCGCGCTGCTCGGCGAACGCGGCCGCGCCTTCCTGGTCGAGCCCTCCCAGGCGGCCAAGACCGTCCTGATGGGCCTGGCCCAGGGGCCCGAGGGGCCGCCCGCCAAACTCGCCCCCGTCCTGCGCCACGGTCTGACCCCCGGCGCCGTCCCCGACGAAGCGGTGCCCGAGCACCTCCGCGCGGCGGGCCTCGCCGTCCTGGCGAGCGGTGAACTCCCGCTGGTCACCACGGAGTACACGGCGGACGGCACCCGCATCGAACTGCCGTCGACGTGGGTGGTGGCGGGTACCGCCTAGGGAGCGGGGACTTCCGAGAAAGCGCTGATCGTAGGCCGTACGGGCCCCTTTTAGTGGTCCAGACCACCGGTGGTTATCCACAGCCCTGGCAGAGGTGGCCGGGCAGCGCGTACGGTTCGGGCCATGAAGATCCTCATCAGTGCCGACATGGAGGGCGCCACCGGCGTCACCTGGCCGGCCGACGTGCTGCCGGGGACGCCGCAGTGGGAGCGGTGCCGGTCGATGTTCACCTCGGACGTGAACGCGGCCGTGCTCGGCTTCTTCGACGGCGGAGCCGACGAGGTGCTGGTCAACGAGGCGCACTGGAGCATGCGCAACCTCCTCCTGGAGCGGCTCGACGAGCGCACCGAGATGCTCACCGGGCGGCACAAGGCGCTGTCCATGGTGGAGGGCGTCCAGCACGGAGACGTGGACGGCATCGCGTTCATCGGGTACCACGCGGGCGCCGGCATGGAGGGCGTCCTCGCCCACACCTACCTCGCCAACCAGCTCACCGGCGTCTGGCTGAACGACGTACGGGCCAGCGAGGGCCTGCTCAACGCCCACGTGGTCGCCGAGTACGGAGTGCCCGTGGTCCTGGTCACCGGCGACGACGTGGCCTGCGAGGACGCGCTCGGGTACGCGCCCGAGGCGCGCAAGGTCGCGGTCAAGGACCATGTGTCGCGATACGCGGCGGTGTGCCGTACGCCCGCCAGGACCGCCGCCGACATCCGGGCCGCGGCCAAGGAGGCCGCCGCGCTCGCGGTGCGGCACGAGCCGGTGAGCGGCGGACCGTTCACCCTCGCCCTGGAGTTCGACGCCGAGCACCTGGCGGCGGCCGCGACCGTGGTGCCCGGGGTGGCACAGGTCGGGGAGCGGAAGGTGGCGTACACCCACGACACGATGTTCGAGGCGATCCGGACGTTCAAGGCGGTCACGACGATCGTCTCGGCGGCGGTGGAGGAGCAGTATGGCTGAGCACACGGGCACCGACACGGGCGCGCAGGCGCTGGACGAGGTCGTCCGGTTCACCTCCGAGCTGATCCGGATCGACACCACCAACCGCGGCGGCGGCGACTGCCAGGAGCGGCCGGCCGCCGAGTACGCCGCCGCGCGGCTCGCCGAGGCCGGGATCGAGCCCACACTCCTGGAGCGGACCGCGGGCCGCACCAACGTCGTGGCCCGCATCGAGGGCACCGACCCGTCGGCCGACGCGCTGCTGGTCCACGGACACCTGGACGTGGTGCCCGCCGAGGCCGCCGACTGGAGCGTGCACCCGTTCTCCGGGGAGATCCGCGACGGCGTCGTCTGGGGACGCGGCGCGGTCGACATGAAGAACATGGACGCGATGATCCTCGCCGTCGTCCGAGACTGGGCCCGGCGGGGCGTGCGGCCCCGGCGGGACGTGGTGATCGCCTTCACCGCGGACGAGGAGGCCAGCGCCGAGGACGGCTCCGGCTTCCTCGCCGACCGGCACGCCGCCCTGTTCGAGGGCTGCACCGAGGGCGTCAGCGAGTCCGGGGCCTTCACCTTCCACGACGGGGCCGGGCGGCAGTTCTACCCCATCGCCGCCGGTGAGCGGGGTACCGGCTGGCTCAAGCTCACCGCGCGCGGGCGCGCCGGACACGGTTCGAAGGTGAACCGTCAGAACGCGATCACCCGGCTCGCCGCCGCGATCACCCGTATCGGCGCCCACGAGTGGCCGCTGCGCCTGACCCCGACCGTGCGCGCGGCCCTGACCGAGATCGCCGCCGTCTACGGCATCGAGACCGACCTGAGCGACGTCCACGCCTTGCTGGACAAGCTCGGCCAGGCGGGCAAGCTGGTCGAGTCCACCGTCCGCAACAGCAGCAACCCGACCATGCTGGACGCCGGGTACAAGGTCAACGTCATCCCGGGAGAGGCCGTCGCCCACGTCGACGGGCGGTTCCTGTACGGCGCCGAGGACGAGTTCCGCAGCACCCTCGACCGACTCACCGGGCCGGACGTGGACTGGGAGTTCGTCCACCGCGAGGTGGCCCTCCAGGCTCCGGTGGACTCGCCGACGTACGCCCGGATGCGTGCGGCCGTGGAGGAGTTCGCGCCCGAGGGGCACGTCGTGCCGTACTGCATGTCCGGGGGCACCGACGCCAAGCAGTTCTCCCGGCTCGGCATCACCGGATACGGGTTCGCGCCGCTGAAGCTGCCCGAGGGCTTCGACTACCAGGCCCTCTTCCACGGCGTGGACGAACGGGTCCCGGTCGAGGCGCTGCACTTCGGAGTCCATGTCCTCGACCGTTTCCTGCGCACGGCGTAAGACCCCGGCACCGCCCGGACGAGCAAGCAGCTGGAGGAGAAATGGGGGAGTCAGTGCGGACTCTGTCATACGGATCGTGGCCCTCGCCCGTCGACGCGGCCCTCGCCGCCGCGCACGACGGACGGCCCGACGACGTCGGATTCGTCGGTGACGAGGTGTGGTGGACCGCCCCCCGGCCCACCGAGGGCGGGCGGCGCACCCTGGTGCGGCGCCACGCCGACGGCACCGAGGAGCCGGTGCTGCCCGCGCCGTGGAACGTGCGCAGCCGCGTCATCGAGTACGGCGGCCGGCCCTGGGGCGCGGCCACGACCGACTCCGGCCCGCTGGTGGTCTTCGTGAACTTCGCCGACCAGCGGCTGTACGCCTGCACCCCGGGCGACGGCGAGCCGCGGCCGCTGACGCCGCTGTCCGCGGTGGGCGGCGGGCTGCGCTGGATCGAGCCGGATCCGCGTCCCGAGCGCGGCGAGGTGTGGTGCGTCCTGGAGGAGTTCACCGGCGAGGGGCCCACCGACCTGCGCCGCGTGCCGGTGGCGGTGCCGTTGGACGGCTCCGCGGCCGACGACCGGGGCGCGGTCCGTGAACTGGCCCCCGAGCGGCACCGCTTCGTCACCGGACCCCGCCTCTCGCCCGACGGGCGCCGCGCCGCCTGGCTGGCCTGGGACCACCCCCGCATGCCCTGGGACGGCACCGAGCTGATCGTCGCCGAGGTCGGCCCCGAGGGCACCTTCCAGGAGGCCCGGACCGTCGCCGGCGGGCCCGAGGAGTCGATCGCCCAGGCGGACTGGGCCCCGGACGGCACGCTGCTGTACGCCTCCGACCGCACCGGCTGGTGGAACCTCTACCGCGACGGGCGGCCGCTGTGCCCCCGCGAGGAGGAGTTCGGCGGGCCGCTGTGGAAGCTCGGGCAGCGCTGGTTCGCGCCCCTGGACAGCGGCCTGATCGCGGTTCTGCACGGCCGGGGCGCCGCCGTCCTCGGCATACTCGACCCCGAGACCGGCGAGGTCGTCGACGCGGCGGGCCCCTGGACGGAGTTCGCGCCCACCCTCGCCGCGTACGGCGAGCGAAGCGAGATGGGGGTCCCCCCGCCCGGAGGGTGGGGGAAGGTCGTCGCCGTCGGCGCGAGCCCGCACAGCGGATACGAGGTCGTCGAGCTGGACGCCCGCACCGGCCGCGCCCGGGTGATCGGCGCCCCGCACGAGGACGCCACGGACCCGGAGTTCTACCCGCGGCCGCGGATCCGTACCTTCACGGGACCGGGCGGACGGGAGATCCACACCCACCTCTACCCGCCGCACCACCCCGGCTGCCGGGCCCCGGACGGCGAGCTGCCGCCGTACGTCATCTGGGCGCACGGCGGCCCCACCAGCCGTTCCCCGCTCGTCCTCGACCTGGAGATCGCCTACTTCACCTCCCGCGGCATCGGTGTCGCCGAGGTCAACTACGGGGGTTCCAGCGGCCACGGCAGGGAGTACCGCAACCGGCTGCGCGAGCAGTGGGGCGTGGTCGACGTCGAGGACTGCGCGGCCGTCGCCCTCGCCCTCGCCGACGAGGGCACCGCCGACCGGGCGCGGCTCGCCGTGCGCGGCGGCAGCGCCGGCGGCTGGACGTCCGCCGCCTCACTGGCCACCACCGACGTCTACGCCTGCGGCACGATCAGCTACCCGATCCTCGACCTGACCGGCTGGGGGACCGGCGAGACCCACGACTTCGAGTCGCAGTACCTGGAGAGCCTGATCGGCCCGTACGCCGAGGTCCCGGACCGCTACACCGACCGGTCGCCCGCCGAGCACGCCGAGCGCGTCACCGCCCCGTTCCTGCTGCTCCAGGGGCTGGACGACGTGATCTGCCCACCCGTGCAGTGCGAGCGGTTCCTCGACCGCATGGCGGGCCGCGGAGTACCCCACGCCTACCTCGCCTTCGAGGGCGAGGGGCACGGATTCCGCCGCGCGGAGACCATGGTGCGCGCCCTGGAGGCGGAGCTGTCCCTCTACGCCCAGGTCTTCGGGCTGACCCCGCCCGGCGTCCCGGTCCTGGAGCTGACCCGATGAGCCGGGTGCGGGAGCTGGTCCGTCCGCCCCGGCTCGCCCCCGGCGCCCGGGTGGCCGTCGTCGCGCCCAGCGGCCCCGTGCCCGAGGAGCGGCTGCAGGCGGGGCTCGACGTGCTGCGCGGCTGGGACCTCGACCCGGTCGTGGCGCCGCACGTCCTGGACCGGCACAGCACCTTCGACTACCTCGCGGGCACCGACGCCGACCGGGCCGCCGACCTCCAGGCCGCCTGGTGCGACCCGGCCGTGGACGCCGTGCTGTGCGCCCGCGGCGGATACGGCGTCCAGCGCATGGTGGACCTGCTCGACTGGGAGGCGATGCGCGCGGCCGGTCCCAAGGTGTTCGTCGGCTTCAGCGACATCACCGCGCTGCACGAGGCGTTCGCCACCCGCCTCGGCCTGGTCACCCTGCACGGACCGATGGCGGCCGGGATCGACTTCATCAAGAACGCCCGGGCCCAGGAGCACCTGCGGGCCACCCTGTTCGCCCCGGAGACGGTCCGCGTGATCACCTCCGGCGGCACACCGCTGGTGCCCGGCCGGGCCCGGGGCGTCACCCTGGGCGGCTGCCTCGCGCTGCTCGCCGCCGACCTGGGCACCCCGCACGCCCGGCCCTGCGCGCGCGGCGGGCTGCTGTGCCTGGAGGACGTGGGGGAGGAGACGTACCGCATCGACCGCTACCTCACGCAGTTGCTGCGCGCCGGCTGGCTCGACGGGGTCGGCGGCGTGCTGCTCGGCTCGTGGGCAGAGTGCGAGCCCTACGAACGGCTGCGGCCCCTGCTGGCCGACCGGCTCGGCGGCCTCGGCGTGCCGGTCGTCGAGGACTTCGGGTTCGGGCACTGCGAGGGGGCGCTGACCGTCCCGTTCGGCGTCCCGGCGGAACTCGACGCGGACGCGGGCACCTTGACGCTGGACCGGCCGGCGCTGTGCCGCCCGGCGTAGGCTGACCCCATGCCGCACACCCCGCCCCGCCACCTCGCCGAGGGCCCGCGCGTGGGCATCCGGCACTTCAGCCACGCGGACGCCGCCGAGTTCACCGCCCGGGTACGCCAGAGCAAGGACCTGCACCACCCCTGGCTCTTCCCGCCGGAGAGCGTCCAGGCGTACGAGGCCTACGCGGGCCGGCTCATCGAGGACCGCACCAAGGCCGGGTTCCTGGTGTGCGAGAAGGGCACGGAGGCGGCGGACGGGGCGGACGGGGTGGCGGCCCCGGTGCCGGACGGCGGCTCCATCGCCGGGTTCGTCAACATCAACAACATCGTCGAGGGCGGCTTCCTCAGCGGCGCGCTCGGCTACGGCGCCTTCGCGCACGCGGCCGGCCGGGGGCTGATGCGCGAGGGGCTGGACCTCGTGGTGCGGTACGCGTTCGGGCCGATGCGGCTGCACCGGCTGGAGATCAACGTCCAGCCGGGCAACGCCGCCTCGATCGCACTGGCCCGCGCCTGCGGCTTCCACCTGGAGGGCTTCTCACCGAGGATGCTCTACATCGACGGCGCCTGGCGCGACCACCAGCGCTGGGCGATCACCGCCGAGACCGTGACTTCCGGTTGATCTTCATCGTGTCGAGGTCCGTCACCGTGGACCTCAGATCGCGGAACCCGTAGCCGAGACCGCGCAGCACGCCCTCCGCCCGGTCCTCCGCGATCGCGCCCGCCATCTCCTCGCCGTCCGCCGCGTCCGACACCACCACGTAACGCATCGAGAAGTGCTTCAGCGGCGCGGGCTCGTAGGACAGCGACCCCTCCTCGGTGAACCGCATGCTCGCCATCCCGTGCTCGCCCGCCTCGGCGAGCAACCGGGCACGGGCGACTTCGGTCAAATCCTCCCAGGTGCCCCGGACGATCACCCGGTAGGTGTGCCGCTCACTGACGGACTGCTCACTCACGTGCGTCTCTCCTTCGTCTTCGTACGCGCGCCGACCGCCCGACCCTAAGCCTGCGCCCGCACCGCGCCACAGCGGATTAAACGTGAGTCACGTCGCCCCGGCCCGCCCGGCGGAGCCCCTGTTCACCGAGTCGGGGAGCGGCTTCCATGGGGAACCGTGACGACGATCCGACGCGAGGTACTGACCCTGCCCGCCGCGCCGCTGGGGCCGGACAACCCCCTGCCGCCGCTGCGCCCCCTGGACGAGGCCCACCGCATCGACGACCGGGACCGGGCGGGCCTGCCGCGCGACATGGCCCGCCAGATCGGCTACGAGCCCCTGCGCAGCCTGCTGCCCGCCCAGGTCCGGGACGGCTACGGCCGCGGGCGCGAACCGCGTGGGCTGGACGCCCTCGTCATCGAGAACGAACGGCTGCGGGCCACCGTCCTGCCGGGCCTGGGTGGCCGCATCGCCTCCCTCCACCACAAGCCGACCGACCGCGAACTGCTCTACGTCAACCCGGTCCTCCAGCCCGCCAACTTCGCCCTCAACGGCGCCTGGTTCTCCGGCGGCATCGAATGGAACATCGGCGCCACCGGCCACACCACCCTGTCCTGCTCGCCCGTGCACGCCGCGCGCGTCCCCGCCCCCGACGGCGGGGAGATGCTGCGCCTGTGGGAGTGGGAGCGGCTGCGCGACCTGCCCTTCCAGGTCGACCTGTGGCTCCCGGAAGGCTCGGACTTCCTCTACGTCGGCGCCCGCATCCGCAACCCGCACGAGCGCCCGGCGCCCACCTACTGGTGGTCCAACATCGCCGTCCCCGAGGACCGCCGCGTCCTCGCCCCCGCCGACGAGGCCTGGCAGTTCGGGTACGAGCGCAGGCTCCGCCGGGTCCCGGTGCCCGAGTACGACGGCGCCGACCGGACGTACCCGCTGAACAGCACCTACGCCGCCGACTACTTCTACGAGGTGCCGGACGGCCGGCGCCGCTGGATCGCCGCGCTCGACGAGGACGGCCACGGACTGGTGCAGACCTCGACCGACCTGCTGCGCGGCCGCAAGCTGTTCGTGTGGGGCACCGGTCCCGGCGGACGCCGCTGGCAGGAGTGGCTCACCGAACCCGGCACCGGCGGCTACTGCGAGATCCAGGCCGGACTCGTCCGCACCCAGCTCGAACACGTCAGGCTGGAGGCGGAGAGCGAGGTGTCCTGGCTGGAGGCGTACGGGCCGCTCGACGCCTCGCCGGAGGGCGACTGGCACACCGCGCTGCGCCGGGCCGAGGACCGGCTGGAGGCCGCCCTGCCGCGGGCCGACGTCGACGCCGCGTACGACGCCTGGCGGCCGTACGCCGACACCGAGCCCGGCGAACGCCTGGCCACCGGGTCGGGCTGGGGCGCGCTGGAAGTGCTGCGGACCGGCTGGAAGCTGCCCGGCACACCCTTCGACGAGGACACCCTCGGCGAGGAGCAGCGGCCCTGGCTGCACCTGCTGCGCGCCGGGTCGCTGCCTGAACCGGAACACCACCAGCCGCCCGGCGGGACGCTGGTCGCCCGGCCCTGGCGGGACATGCTGGAGACCACGGCCGCCACCCCCCTCGCCGAGTACCACCTCGGGGTCGCCCAGTGGCACGGCGACGACCGGGCGCAGGCCGTGCGCAGTTGGGAGCGCGGCCTCAAGTCCGCCACGGACCGCTGGCCGTTGCTGCGCTGCCTCGCCGTCGCCGACCAGGAGGACGGCCACGGCGAGCGCGCCGCCGACCGGTACACGGAGGCCTTCGACGACCTGTGCGCACGCCGGACCGACGCGGCGGAGAAGGGGGACGGGCGATGGGCGGCCGTCACCGCCGCGCTGGGCCGGGACGCGATCGGGGCGCTGCTCGCGGCCGGGCGCATCGTGGACGCCCGGACCGTGTGGGACCGGCTGGACCCCGCGACGCGGGCCCGCGGCCGGTACCGGCTGACCGAGGCCGAGCTGCTGGCCGCGGAGGGCCGGCGCGAGGACGCGCGTGCCGTGTTCGCCGAGGGCTTCGAGGTCGCCGACCTGAGGGAGGGCGCCGACGGCATCGGTCTGCTGTGGGCGCGGCTGGACGACGCACCGCTCCCGGCCCGCTACGACTTCCGGATGTGGCCGGACGGGGAGTGAGCCCCGCCCGGCCCCTCGGGTGACGTGCCGGGGCCCTACTGCTGCCGGTCCACGTACTCGTAGATCGCCCCGTCCGGGTGCCGGGCGATCAGGTTGCGGCCCCCGGGCGTGGCGACCGGGCCGGCGATGATGTCGGCGCCCAGCGAGCCGAGTACGTGACGGGTCTCCTCGACGTCCGACACGGCGATCGTCGCGGCCACCTTGCGCAGCACCTCGAGTTGGGACTCGGGCCCGCTCATCAGCAGGAAGCAGCCGATGGCGGCGACCTGGACGCCGCCGCGTTCGAAGCGGAGGGCCTCGCCGCCGGCCAGACCCTCGTAGAAGGGGATCGCCTTGTCCAGGTCGTCGACGTAGATGCGCAGTGTGGCTCCCAGAATGTCCATACGGACGAGCCTAGTTGGGTCGGCCGGGCGCCCACTCCCGGTCCGGCCATGGAAGCCGGACCGGCGGGTACCCGCAACCCATGGACCGCATGGATCACTTGGAACACCTGGACAGGCAACTGGTCGACGAACTGGCGCAGGTGGCACGCGAGACCGTGCGCGACGAACTGCGAGAACAGACCCGCAGGCAGCGCCGCAAGGCCACGCTGTACGCCGCGTCCGGCACCGCCGCCCTCTACGCGGGCGCCGCCGTCGCGCTGGCCGTGGGACTGGCGCTCGCCCTCGCGCTCCCGGGCTGGGCCGCCGCGCTGATCACGGCCGCCCTCCTGGCCGTCGTGGCGTATCTGCTGCGGGGTGCGGCCCGGCCGCACCCGTCGCGCCCGGGTTCGGCACCCGGCACCGCCGGGCACGACCACGTCCCCGGCGGTGGCGCGCCCGCCGCGCCCCCGGGCGGACTCGGTGTGCCGTACCCGCCGATGCCACCCGTGGCTCCCGGCGGTGTGGGCGGCGCGACCGGCGCCCCGGGCGCGGGCACACCCGCACCGGGCGGCACCGGTCCCGCGGCACCGCGCCAGGACGACCTCGACCCCGAGAACAAGCGCCCTCGCGGCTGACCGGCCGCGCACCGGGGTACGCCCGCACGGACGGCGTCCGTGCGGGCGTACCCATGTCCTTCGCGCGTGTCAGGCGCCCTGCTGGAGCTGCGGCAGCACCTTGGTGCGGTAGAGGTCGAAGAAGCCGCGCAGGTCCGGGCCGATCTGGTTGACGTAGACCCGGTCGAAACCGGCGTCGGCGAACTGCTTCAGCTCCGCCACGTGCTCGTCCACGTCGTCGCCGCACACCCGGCTGTCGCGGACCATGTCCTCGGTGACCAGGGTCTGCGCCTGCTCGAAGTGTTTCGGCGAGGGCAGCACCTGACCCAGCTCGCCGGGCAACTGCTCGTTGGCCCACAGCCGGTGCACGGTGCGCACGGCCGCGTCCTTGTCGGTGTCGTAGCAGACCTTGGTGCCGCCGCTGACCAGCTTCCCGCCGCCCCCGCCCTTGCGGTACTGCTCCACCATCGAGGCGTCCGGCATCATCGTGATGTAGCCGTCGCCGACCCGGGCCGCCAGCTTCGTCGCCGCCGGGCCGAAGCCCGAGATGTCGATCGGGACCGGCTCGTCGGGCACCGTGTACAGACGGGCGTTCTCCACCGTGTAGTGGGTGCCGTGGTGGTTGACCTCCTCGCCGGTGAGCAGCCGGCGCATGATCAGGATGGCCTCCTCCAGCATCTCCAGGCGTATGTGCGCGGCCGGCCAGGCGTCGCCGAAGATGTGCTCGTTCAGTGCCTCGCCGGTGCCGACGCCCAGCCGGAACCGGCCGTCGGTCATCACCGCGCTGGTCGCCGCGGCCTGCGCCACCACCGCCGGGTGGATGCGCACGGTCGGGCAGGTCACCGCCGTCTCGATCGGCAGCGACACGGCGTCGGACAGGGCGCCGATCACCGACCACACGAACGGGCTCTGGCCCTGTTCGCCGTTCCAGGGGTGGTAGTGGTCGGAGATCCACAGCGCCTGGAATCCGGCCTGCTCGGCCATCCGGGCCTGCTCGATCAGCTCCGCGGGACCGTACTGTTCGCACGAGAGGAAATAGCCGTACTCGGGCATGAGGGGGTGCCTCCGGACAGGGAGCGGGGGTGGGTCCGGGGGCCGGGTACCCGGGCGCGGTGCCGGAAACCGGCGGCCCGGCGGCTTCCCCGCGGGCGTGCCGCGACTTCCCCGCGGACGTTTGGGCGCCCCGGCCCAGGGGACGCGGAAGGCTCACGAGGTACGCGACAGCCCGGAGGCGAACCGTGAGCCGACCCCGCATCGTGATCGTCGGTGCCGGCTTCGCCGGGTACCGGACGGCCCGCACCCTGTCCCGGCTCACCCGGCACCAGGCCGACATCACCCTGCTCAACCCGACCGACTACTTCCTCTACCTGCCCCTGCTGCCCCAGGTCGCCGCCGGAATCCTGGAACCGCGCCGGGTCAGCGTGTCCCTGTCGGGCACGCTGCCGCACGTCCGGCTGGTGCTCGGCGAGGCCGACGGCATCGACCTCGACGGGCGCACCGTGCACTACACCGGCCCGGAGGGCGAGGAGGGCACCCTGGCCTACGACCGGCTGGTGCTCGCCGCGGGCAGCGTCAACAAACTGCTGCCGATCCCCGGCGTCGCCGAGCACGCGCACGGCTTCCGCGGGCTGCCGGAGGCGCTCTACCTGCGCGACCACGTGACCCGGCAGGTGGAGCTGGCCGCAGCGGCGACCGACCGGGCGGAGTGCGCCGCCCGGTGCACCTTCGTCGTGGTCGGCGCGGGATACACCGGCACCGAGGTCGCCGCGCACGGCGCGATGTACACCGACGCACAGGTCCGCAGGCATCCGATGCGGACCGGCATGCGGCCGCGCTGGATGCTGCTCGACGTGGCGCCGCGGGTCATGCCCGAGATGGACGAACGGCTCTCCCGCACCGCCGAGCGGGTCCTGCGGCAGCGGGGCGTCGACGTGCGGATGGGGACCTCCGTGAAGGAGGCCACGCACGACGGGGTCGTCCTGACCGACGGGTCCACCGTCGACACCCGCACACTCGTGTGGTGCGTGGGCGTGCGGCCCGACCCGCTGGTGGAGTCCCTGGGGCTGCCCATGGAACGCGGCCGGCTGCTCGTCGACCCCCACCTCCAGGTGCCGGGCCGGCCCGAGCTGTTCGCCTGCGGTGACGTGGCGGCGGTGCCCGATCTGAACCAGCCGGGCCAGTACACGCCGATGACCGCGCAGCACGCCTGGCGGCACGGCAAGGTCTGCGCCCACAACGTCGTCGCCTCGCTCGGCCGCGGGCAGCGGCGGGCCTACCGCCACCGTGACATGGGGTTCGTCGTGGACCTCGGCGGCGCCAAGGCCGCGGCCAACCCGCTCGGCCTGCCGATGTCCGGCCCGGCGGCGGGTGCGGTCACCCGCGGCTACCACCTCGCGGCGATGCCGGGCAACCGCGTGCGGGTCGCCGCCGACTGGCTGCTCGACGCGGTGCTGCCCCGGCAGGCCGTTCAGCTGGGCCTCGTACGGTCCTGGTCGGTGCCGCTGGAGTCGGCGTCACCGGAGGTCGCGCGGGTGCCGGGGCGTCCTGAACGGACCGGGAAGGAGACCGGGACCGCCGGGACCGCCGGGACCGCCGGGAAGCATGCCGACGGCGACGAGGCGAAGAAGCAGCCCGGCGGCGAGCCCGCGAAGAAGCAGCACAGCGACGAGCCCGCGAAGGGGCAGCCTGGCGGCGAGCCCGCGAAGAAGCAGCACAGCGACGAGCCCGCGAAGGGGCAGCCTGGCGGCGAGCCCGCGAAGAAGCAGCACAGCGACGAGCCCGCG
>NZ_JBHWKU010000012.1:0-104464 GCF_042730645.1 Streptomyces sp. NPDC059906 | reverse complement strand
GAAGGGGCAGCCTGGCGGCGAGCCCGCGAAGAAGCAGCACAGCAACGAGCCCGCGAAGGGGCAGCCCGGCGACGAGCCCGCGAAGGGGCAGCCGGGTGGTGAGCCCGGAAAGAAGCAGCCGGGTGGTGAGCCCGCGAAGAACCAGCCAGGCGGGGAACCGGCCGAGCGAGGGCCCGACGCCGCCTCCGCCGGAAGCCAGTCGCACGGTGAGCGGGCGAAGCGGAGCCAGTCCGGCTCGCCCCGTGCGTCCGGCAAGCCGCGCCGCGCCGTCGAGGCCGCCGGACCGCGGCCCGCCCGAGGAGGCTCGGCCAAGCCGGGCAAGTCCTCCCGCGCCTCCGGAGCGGGCTCCGCCGGGAAACGGCCCACCGCCCCGTCCGGACCGAGCCGGTCCGCGGGCCCGCCCACCGACCCCGGCCCCGAACCCCCGGCGAACCAGCCGCCCCCCGGACCCGACATCGCCCCCGGCCCCGTCAGGCGCACCGACCGCCGTGCCGCGGAAGGAGACTCATGAACACCGGTGAACTCGTCGACCTCGGACAGCAGTTGCGTGTCGACAGCGTACGGGCGGCCGCCGCCGCGGGCTCCGGGCACCCGACGTCGTCGATGTCCGCCGCGGACCTGATGGCCGTACTGCTGGCCAACCACCTCCGCTACGACTTCGAGCGCCCCGCCCACCCCGGCAACGACCGCTTCGTACTCTCCAAGGGACACGCCTCGCCCCTGCTCTACTCCGCCTTCAAGGCGGCCGGTGCCATCGACGACGAGGAACTGCTCACCTTCCGCAAGCAGGGCAGCCGCCTGGAGGGGCACCCCACGCCGCAGCGGCTGCCGTGGGTCGAGACGGCCACCGGGTCGCTCGGCCAGGGGCTGCCCGTGGGCGTCGGCATCGCGCTGTCCGGCAAGCGGCTCGACCACACCGACTACCGCGTGTGGGTGCTGTGCGGCGACAGCGAGCTGGCCGAGGGGTCGATCTGGGAGGCCGCCGAGCACGCCGGGCACGAGCACCTCGACAACCTCACCGTGATCGTCGACGTCAACCGGCTCGGCCAGCGCGGCCCCACCCGGCACGGCCACGACCTCGACGCCTACGCCCGCCGGTTCCGGGCCTTCGAGTGGCACACGATCGAAGTCGACGGCCACGACGTCGACGCCGTCGACCGCGCCTACGGCGAGGCCCTGTCCACCAAGGGCCAGCCCACCGCGATCATCGCCCGCACCCTCAAGGGCAAGGGCGTCGAGGCCGTGGAGGACCGCGAGGGCCAGCACGGCAAGCCGGTGCCCGATGCCGAGGAGGCCGTCGCCGAACTCGGCGGCCCCCGTGACATCACGGTGCGGGTGCACGCGCCCGAGGACGCCCGGTCACTGCGCTCGACGGGCACCGGGCAGACCGAGCTGCCCCGCTACGACCAGGGCGACGAGGTCGCCACCCGCAACGCCTTCGGCGAGGCGCTCGCCGCGGTCGGCACCGCGCGCGGCGACGTCGTCGCCCTCGACGGCGAGGTCGGCGACTCCACCCGGGCCGAGTTCTTCGCCAAGGAACACCCCGAGCGCTACTTCGAGTGCTACATCGCCGAGCAGCAGATGGTCGCCGCCGCGGTGGGGATGGCGGCCCGCGGCTGGGTGCCGTTCGCCACCACCTTCGCCGCCTTCCTGACCCGCGCGTACGATTTCGTGCGCATGGCCTCGATCAGCGGCGCCGGCATCAACCTCGTCGGCTCCCACGCGGGCGTCGCCATCGGCCAGGACGGGCCCAGCCAGATGGGCCTGGAGGACCTCGCCATGATGCGGGCCATCCACGGCTCGACCGTGCTCTACCCGTGCGACGCCAACCAGGCCGCGCGCCTCGTCGCCGAGATGGCCGGCCTGGAGGGCATCCGGTATCTGCGCACCTCGCGCGGCGAGAGCAAGGTGATCTACGGCCCCGACGAGGAGTTCCCCGTCGGCGGCAGCAAGGTGCTGCGTTCCTCCGACGCCGACCGGCTCACCGTGGTCGCGGCCGGCGTCACCCTGCACGAGGCGCTCGCCGCGGCCGACGCACTCGCAGCGGACGGCATCCCGGTCCGGGTGATCGACCTGTACTCGGTCAAGCCCGTCGACCGGGCCACCCTGCGCGCCGCCGCCGAGGAGACCGGCTGCCTGGTGACCGTGGAGGACCACCGGCGGGAGGGCGGCATCGGCGACGCCGTCCTGGACGCGTTCACGGACGGACGGCCCGTGCCCCGGCTGGTGCGGCTCGCCGTCACGACGATGCCGGGCTCCGCGACCCCGGCGGAGGAACTGCACGGCGCCGGGATCGACGCCGAGTCCATCGAGGCGGCCGCACGGATGCTCGTGGAGCAGGCGATCGTTCCGTGAGCGGGAGCGGGAGCGGGAGCGGCAGGGGTGGCGGCCCACGGACCGTGCGGGCCGGACGGCACACGGTGGAGGTCCACCGGCCGGACAAGGTGCTGTTCCCGGCCGGTGAGGGGGGTACGGAGGAGTACACCAAGGGCGATCTCGTCGACTACCACCGTGCCGCCGCCCCGTTCATGCTGCCGCATCTGCGGGGCCGCCCGCTGATGCTGGAACGGCATCCGGACGGCGTCGACGGTCCGCGGTTCATGCAGAAGAACACCCCGGAGCACTACCCGGAGTGGATCGACCGCGTCGAGGTCGGCAAGGAGGGCGGCACCGTCTGCCACACCGTGTGCGACGACTCCGCCACCCTCGTGTACCTCGCCGACCAGGCCGCGCTCACCCTGCACCGCTGGCTGTCCCGGACCGGGCGGCTCGACCGGCCCGACCGCATGGTCTTCGACCTCGACCCGGCCCAGGACGACTTCGAGGCGGTGCGCGCGGCGGCCCGGCTGCTGGCCGAACTGCTCGACGAGCTGAAGCTGCCCTCCGCGCCGATGACCACCGGGTCCCGGGGCCTGCACGTCGTCGTGCCGCTGGACGGCCGCCAAGACTTCGACGACGTACGGGAGTTCGCGCGGGCCGTCGCCGACGTCCTGGCCGCCGCCCGCCCCGACCGGCTCACCACCGCCGCCCGCAAGAAGGACCGCGGGGACCGGCTCTACCTCGACATCCAGCGCAACGCCTACGCGCAGACCGCCGTGGCCCCCCTCACCGTCCGCGCCCGCCCCGGCGCCCCCGTGGCCACGCCCATCTCCTGGGACCAGCTGGACGACCCGGCCCTGCACGCCCGCCGCTGGACCGTCGCCGACGCCGTGGACCAGGCCCGCACCCGGCCCTGGGCCGGGGTCATGAACCGCCCCCGTGCCCTGGGCCCCGCCCGGCGGCGCCTGACCGCCCTGCACGGCTGAACGCTCTGCACGGCTGAGCGGATTGTGCAACTCGGCGAGGTTTGGCGAACACACATACGGCCACCCGAGTGACGAGGTGGCCATGACCAACACCAAGAAGACGCCCGAATCCCACGATGCGCAACGAGATTCACGCGAGTCACAGGGCTCACACGAGTCACACACACCACACAAGTCGCAGCGTCCCAAGCCAACGGAGGTTCTGCGAGAGGCGCGAGCGCAGCTCGCGGAGCTCACCGGCATGACCGCCGAGTCCGTGTCGTCCTTCGAGCAGACGGGGGAGGGCTGGGCCCTTGAGGTCGAGGTCCTGGAACTGGAGCGGGTGCCCGACACCATGAGCCTGATGGCGAGCTACCAGGTGGAACTGGACGCCGAGGGACAGCTCACGGGCTACCGCCGCGTTCGGCGCTACGAGCGCGGGCGGGCCGACTCCCGCGGCGGCCGCTAGGCCCTGGACAAGACAGAGAAGACGGAGGAATAGCTGGCATGACTGTCGTACCGGCACAACAGACCGGCGGTGGAGGCGGCAGCAGCGGCCTTTACGACGTGCTTGAGCTTGTTCTGGACAGGGGGCTCGTCATCGACGCATTCGTGCGCGTCTCCCTGGTCGGCATCGAGATCCTGAAGATCGACGTCCGTGTCGTCGTCGCCAGCGTGGACACCTATCTGCGCTTCGCCGAGGCGTGCAACCGGCTCGACCTGGAGGCCGGGCCGCGCAAGGACCCGGGGCTGCCCGACCTGGTCGGCGAGATGACCGAGTCCGGCGCCCGGGGCAAGTCCAAGGGGGCGCTGTCCGGCGCCGCCGAGACCATCTCCGACGCGTTCAAGCAGGCCCGTGACGACGGCGGCTCCGAGCGTGAGACGTCGTCGCGTCCGCGGGCCCGCAAGGCCGCGCCCTCGCGCCGGAAGGAGGAGCAGGAGTGAGTACGTACGTCTACGGCATCACCGCCGCCACGCATCCCTCGCTCCCCGAGAGCACGAGCGGGGTCGGTGACCCACCGCGCCAGGTGCGGATCCTCGAGCAGGGCGAGCTGGCGGCCGTAGTCAGCGACGCCCCCGACGGGCTGCGCCCCAAGCGCAGGGAGCTGCTCGCCCACCAGAACGTGCTGAGCGAGATCGGCGCGGACGGCTGTGTGCTGCCCATGCGCTTCGGCAGCGTCGCCCCCGACGACAAGGCGGTCACCGGAGTCCTCGCCGAGCGCGCCGAGCACTACGCGGAACGCCTGGGGGCGCTGGACGGCCGCGTCGAGTACAACATCAAGGCCAACCACGTCGAAGAGGCCGTACTGCACCACGTGATGGCCGAGAACCCGGAGATCCGCGCCCTCGCCGAGTCCAACAGGCAGGCGGGTGGCGGGACGTACGAGACGAAGATCCAGCTCGGCGAGATGGTCGCGGCCGCGATCAAGGACAAGGAGGCCGGGGACGCCACGGCGCTGGAGCGCGCCCTGGAGGCCGCCGCCGACGCCGTGAGCGTGGGCCCCGAGTCCACCGGCTGGCTGGCCAACGTCTCGTTCCTGGTGAAGCGGGAGGCGGCCGACGAGTTCCTGGCCGCCGTCGAGCGGGCCCGCGGCGGGATGCCGCACCTGGAGGTCCGCGTGAACGGCCCGCTGCCGCCGTACAGCTTCGTCGAGCCGGGGCCGGCCGAGCCCGCGGGCACGGCGGCCGGCGGGGCGGACGCCGGAGCGGGGTGACGACATGGGACTGATCTCGGAGGTCCTGCTGCTGCCGTTCGCACCGGTGCGCGGCAGCGGGTGGGCCATCAGACAGGTGCTGGAGGAGGCCGAGCGGATCTACTACGACCCCGCCACGGTACGGGCCGAACTTGCCCGCCTGGAAGAGCAGTTGGAGGCCGGTGAGATCACGGAGGAGGAGTTCGACGGACAGGAGGACGAGCTTCTGGACCGGCTGGAGATCGCTACGCGCACGAGCGCGGGATTGGGCAACGGGACGGCACCATGAATCGAGTGGGACTGGGCCTCGCCATAGGGGCCGGATACCTGCTGGGACGCACGAAGAAGCTGAAAATGGCGGTCGCCGTGGGCACCATGGTGGCCGGCAAGAAGCTGAACCTGACCCCGAAGGGCATCGCCGAACTGGTCTCCGGCCAACTGCAGAACAACCCGCAGTTCAAGGAGATCGGGGACCAGTTGCGCACGGACCTGCGGGGCGTGGGCAAGGCGGCCTCGGGCGCCATGGTCGAGCGGCAGATCGACGCCCTCGCCGACCGGCTGCACGGGCGCACCGCCGAGGTGCGCGACCAGCTCTCCGGCGTGGCCTCCCGGGCACCCGGCACCGGATCCGACGACTCCCGTGACTCCCGCGACTCCGAGGCCTCGGAGGACTCGGAGTACGAGGAGGCCGGAGAGCGGGAGGAGCCCGAGGAGCACCAGGACGCCGGTGAGCCCGAGGAGTCCGAGGAGCGGCGGGCGCCGCGGCGCGCGCGGCCCGCGAAGAAGGTACCGCCCGAGGCGCGCGGCACGGCCCGGAAGGCGCCCGCGAAGAAGGCCGCCGCCAAGGCCCCCGCGAAGAAGGCGGCGGCCAAGCGTGCCCAGCCCGCCAAGAAGGCGGCCGGAAAGAAGCCGGCAGGGACCAGGAACGCCGCCCGCGGCGCCGGTGCCCGGCGGTCGAAGGACGGTGGTGAGCGATGAGCGACTCCCTGGGGTCCGCGGCCTCCACGGCGGGTAAGGCCGCGAAGAAGAACCCGCTGGCCGATGTGGCGCAGAGCGAGGCGGCCGACCGCCTCAAGGCCGAGGTGCAGGACTATCTCGCCGCACAGGCGACCCGGCTGCTGACCGGGGTCGGCACCAAGCTCGGCGAGACCACCGGCAAGCTCAACGACATCGCCGAGGGCAACAGCCCCGGATTCGCCAAGCTCGCCCTCGACGGCGGACGCAAGCTCGCCGAGGGCAAGAGCCCTATGCGGGCCGCCTTCGAGGTGGGCGCCGGCAAGGTCAAGGACAACGTGGTCGGCGCCTTCAAGAACCTCACCGGCGGCAAGGGCCGCAAGAAGGGCGGCGGCGGCCAGAAGCCGACGGTCATCATCGAGTACGTCGACGTGGGCGTGCCGCTGCGCACGGCCTACGACCAGTGGACCCAGTACCAGGACTTCAGCACCTTCGCCAAGGGCGTCAAGAGCGCGAACCGCGCCGACGACACGTCCTCCGACTGGCAGCTGAAGGTCTTCTGGTCCAACCGCAGCTGGAAGGCGACGACCACCGAGCAGGTGCCCGACGACCGGATCTCCTGGACGTCCGAGGGCGCCAAGGGCTCCACCAAGGGCGTCGTCAGCTTCCACCAGCTCGCGGACAACCTGACCCGCGTGGTCCTGGTCATCGAGTACTACCCGAAGGGCCTGTTCGAGAAGACCGGCAACATCTGGCGCGCCCAGGGCCGCCGGGCCCGGCTCGACCTCAAGAACTACGTCCGCCACATCACCTTCAAGGGCGAGGCCGACGACGGCTGGCGCGGCGAGATCCGCGACGGCGAGGTCGTCCGCAGCCACGAGGACGCGGTGGCGGAGGAGGAAGAGCAGCAGGACCAGGACCAGGACCAGGGCCAGGACCAGGAGCAGGAGTCCGAGGGCGGGGCGGAGGCCGAGTACGACGAGGAGCCCGAGGGCGAGTACGAGGAAGAGCCCGAGGGCGAGTACGAGGAGGAGCCGGAGGAAGAGGCCGACGCCGAGTACGAGGAGGAACCGGAGGCCGAGTACGAGGAGCCCGAGGACGAGAAGGAAGCCGGGGAGGACGAGTACGCGTCCCGTGAGGAGTACGAGGGCGCCGAGGGCGGGAGCCGTCGATGACCACCCCCAGCCGGCTGCCCGATCCCTACGGCCAGGGACAGAGCGCCAACCTCGCCGACATCCTGGAGCGGGTGCTCGACAAGGGGGTCGTGATCGCGGGCGACATCAAGATCAACCTGCTCGACATCGAGTTGCTGACCATCAAGCTGCGGCTCGTCGTCGCCTCCGTCGACAAGGCCAAGGAGATGGGCATCGACTGGTGGGAGAGTGACCCCGCACTGTCCTCGCGCGCCCGGCACGACGAACTCACCCGGGAGAACGCGGCGCTCCGCGAACGCCTGCGTGAGCTGGACCCGGGCCGGGTGCCGAGGGAGGAGGCGCCGTGACCGGGCTGCGCTACGTGTACGCCGTCTGCCGACCCTTCGACGCGGCCCTCCAGGCCCAGCTCACGGGGGTGGCGGGCGATCCGCCCCGGCTGCTGCCGCACGGCGGCCTGGTCGCCGTCGTCAGCCATGTTCCCGAGGCCGACTTCGGCGAGGAGGCCCTGCGCGACCGCCTGGAGGACCTGGACTGGCTGACCGCCACCGCCCGCGCCCACCAGCAGGTGGTCGACGCGCTCACCGCCGTCACCACCCCGCTGCCGCTCCGGCTGGCCACCGTCTTCAGGGACGACAGCGGCGTACGCGTGATGCTGCAGGAGCGCGAGGCGGCCTTCCGGCGCACACTCGACCGGCTGGACGGCCGGGTGGAGTGGGGCGTGAAGGTCTACGTGGAGGCGGATCCGGCGCAGCAGGCGCAGTCCGCGCGGCCGGCCGCGTCGGCACAGCCCGCGCCGAAGCCCGCCTCGGGCCGGGACTACCTTCGGCAGCGGCGCCGGCAGTCCCGGGCGAACGACGACCTGTGGAGCAGGGCCGAGGAGTTCGCCACCGGTCTGCACGCGAGGCTGTCCGACCGGGCCGACGGCGCCCGGCTGCACGCGCCGCAGAACCCCCGCCTTTCCGGTGCCGCCGGGCGGAACGTTCTCAACGCCGCCTATCTGGTGGCCCGCGACGCATCCGAGGAATTCGTCGAAATGGTGGACCGTACGAAGGACGACGCCCCCGGAATTCGCGTGGAACTCACCGGGCCGTGGGCGGCCTATTCCTTCGCCGGAGAGACAGAGGAGGAGGACTCGTGACCGTCGTGGAGCGCCGCGAGATCGCGTTGGTCGACCTGCTCGACCGGCTGCTGGCGGGCGGAGTCGTCATCACCGGTGACGTCACGCTGCGCATCGCGGACGTCGACCTGGTCCGCATCGACCTGAACGCGCTGATCAGCTCGGTCAACCGCAACGTCCCCTCACCGTTCGGGGACTGACGTGACCGAACCCGCCGAGCCCCGCAAGCGCCGCCTCGACCTCGATCCCGACACGGTCGAGCGCGACCTGATCAAGCTGGTCCTGACGGTCGTCGAACTGCTGCGCCAGCTCATGGAACGCCAGGCGCTGCGCCGTGTCGACGAGGGCGACCTGAGCGAGGACCAGGAAGAGCGGATCGGGCTCACCCTGATGCTCCTCGACGACCGCATGACCGAGCTGCGTGACCGCTACGGACTGCGGCCCGAGGACCTGAACCTGGACCTCGGGCCGCTGGGACCGCTGCTGCCCCGGGAGTGAGCGAATCCGACACCGAACAGGCGCCGGTCACGCTTCCTTTCTGCACAGAATTTCTCCGTGCAGAACGCTGAACCAGCCTTCCGGGTGCTTTCCCCAGTCCCGCCAGGCCGCCGAGACGGCGCGCAGGCGCTCCGGCGTCGCATGGCCGCCCCCGGTCGCGCGCTCCGCGTACGCGGATGCCAGGGTGCGGTCCGCCCACAGGCCGCTCCACCACTCCCGCTCCTCGGGTGTGGTGAAGGTCCAGGTGGCCGAGGTCGCCGTGATGTCGGTGAACCCCGCGTCGAGCGCCCAGGCCTTCAGACGGCGTCCGGCGTCCGGCTCGCCGCCGTTGGCGCGCGCCACCCGGTGGTACAGGTCCAGCCAGTCGTCCATGCCCGAAGACGCGGGGTACCAGGTCATGGCCCCGTAGTCGGAATCACGGACGGCGATGAACCCGCCCGGCCGCGCGACCCGCCTCATCTCGCGCAGCGCCCGCACCGGGTCACCCACGTGCTGGAGCACCTGGTGCGCGTGGACCACGCAGAAGGTGTCGTCCGGGTAGTCCAGCGCGTGCACGTCCGCGACCGCGAAGCCGGTGTTCCCCAGCCCCCGAGCGGCGGCCGTGGCCCTGGCCCGCTCCACGATCTCCGGCGACCGGTCCACGCCGGTGACGTGGCCGTCCGGAACCAGTTCCGCCAGGTCGGCGGTGATGGTGCCCGGCCCGCAGCCGATGTCCAGGATCCGCATGTGGGGCCGCAGGGACGAGAGCAGGTAGGCGGCGGAGTTCTCGGCGGTGCGCCAGGTGTGCGAGCGCAGCACGGACTCGTGGTGCCCGTGCGTGTAGACGGCGGTCTCATGCGGCTTCGGCATGGTCGATCCCCTCTCCCGACAGTGTGATCACGGTACGCCCGTCAGCCGCATGGTGAGATCGCCGTTTTGCCATGTGGACTGACGAGGCGTCAGAGGCGTCAGGAAGAGGGAAGGGGGTGTGGTGTCAGGAGAACAGGCCGCCACCGGGCAGCGGCCGGTACACCGTGAGCGCCTCGGGCAGCTTCTCCAGCGTCAGGTCGCCCTCGGTCTCGGTCAGCTCGCCGTCGTACGCCATCAGCGTGCCCGGCGCGACCCCCGACAGGCGCAGCCGGGGCACCTGCACCGCCGCGTGGGCGGGGGAGCGGGTCAGCGGTCCGGCGAGGGCCGCGGACAGCAGCCGCAGGGCCGGCCGGCGGCCCCCGTGCACCACCCGCACGTCCAACTGCCCGTCCGCCAGGTCGAGCCGGCGCCCCGAGGCGAGCCCGCGGCGGTGGTATGTGCCGTTGCCCGCGAACAGCATCCACAGCGGGCGCCGGCGGCCCCGCACCTCGGCCTCCAGCGGGTGCCGGTCGGCGCGCAGCACCCGCACGGCGGCGAGCACCCCGGCCGGCCAGCCGCCGATCCGGGGCGACCAGCGCTCCCGCTCGTTGACCAGCTCCGGGTACACGCCGAGGCTGAAGGTGTTCAGGAAGACACCGCGCCGCCCGCCGGAGGCGAACCGGCCCACGTCCACCCGCACCCCCTCGCCCCGCTCCAGCGCCCCGCACAGATCCCGTACGTCCTCCACGCCCAGGTCGTAGGCGAAGTGGTTGAGCGTGCCGCCGGGCAGGACCGCGAGCGGCAGGCCGTGGCGGAGCGCGATCTCGGCCGCCGCGTTCACGGTGCCGTCGCCGCCGCACACGCCGAGCGCCCGGGCGTGACCGGCCGCCTTCTCCAGTTCGGCCTGGACGTCCCCCGGCTCGCACTCCACCACCTCCGCGTCGGGCAGCGCGTCGCACAGGGCCCGGACCCGGTCCGAGGTGCCCGAGCCGACGTTGGCGACCATCACCAGCCCCTCGCCCCCCGGCAGCGCGGGCACCTCGGCACGCGGCCGGGCCGGCGGGGTGTGCTGGGCCCGGGTCGGCACCAGGCCCCGTACGGCGAACGCGGCCCCCGCCCCGAGGGCCGCACCGGCCAGGACGTCGCTCGGGAAGTGGACGCCGGTGTACACCCGGGACAGGGCCACCGCGGCGGCCACCGGGGCCACCGCCGCACCCCACGCCGGGGACTCCAGCGCGACACCGGTCGCGAACGCCGCGGCCGACGCGGCGTGCCCCGAGGGGAAGGACGTCGTGATCGGCTGCCGCTTCAGCTGCCGGACCAGCGGCACCGGGTCCAGTACCGGACGGGGGCGCCGCACCGAGCGCTTGCCCAGCGTGTTGATCGTCAGCGAGGCCAGGCCCAGCGAGGCGAGCCCCCGGGCGGCCGCGCGCCGGGCCCTCGGGGTGCGCGACGCGGCCAGGGCGGCGCCCACCGCGAACCACAGCACTCCGTGATTGGCGCCGCGGCTCAACCGGGGCAGCAGAGGGTCCGCGCCCGGCCAGGTGCGGGAGGCGACGGCCTCGAACGCCCGCTGGTCCAGCCGCAGGAAACCGTTGCGGAGGGGGTGCGGGCCGGGTGTGGCGGCGGTGAGGTCTACGTCGGGACTCATGGATCCCGACTACCCTGCGGACGGCGTTTCCTGCCGGTGGTCCGCGCGTGGTCCGCGCCACATGCCCGGGGCTCGGGCGCCGCGGCGGAAATGGGTTTGCCCGGGGAGCGGCCGGAGCCGCAGAATCCCGTTCCATGGGTCACCTCGAAGCCGCGCACCTGGAGTACTGCCTCCCCGACGGGAGGGCGCTCCTCGGCGACGTCTCCTTCCGGGTGGGGGAGGGGGCCGTCGTGGCCCTCGTCGGACCCAACGGCGCGGGCAAGACCACCCTGCTGCGCCTGCTGGCCGGTGAGCTGAAACCGCACGGCGGGACCGTTGCCGTCGGTGGCGGCCTCGGCGTGATGCGCCAGTTCGTGGGCTCCGTACGCGACGAGACCACCGTGCGCGACCTGCTGGTGTCCGTCGCGCCGCCCCGGATCCGCGAGGCCGCGCGCGCCGTCGACGCCGCCGAGCACGCGATCATGACGGTGGACGACGAGGCCGCCCAGCTGACCTACGCGCAGGCGCTCTCCGACTGGGCCGAGGCGCGGGGGTACGAGGCGGAGACCCTGTGGGACATGTGCACCACGGCCGCGCTGGGGATGCCGTACGACAAGGCTCAGTGGCGGCAGGTGCGCACCCTGTCCGGGGGTGAGCAGAAACGCCTCGTCCTGGAGGCGCTGCTGCGCGGCACCGACGAGGTGCTGCTGCTCGACGAGCCGGACAACTACCTCGACGTGCCCGGCAAGCGCTGGCTGGAGGAGCGGCTCGCCGAGACCCGCAAGACCGTCCTGTTCGTCTCCCACGACCGGGAGCTGCTGGCCCGCGCCGCCGAGAAGATCGTCTCGGTCGAGCCGGGGCCCGCGGGCGCCGACGCCTGGGTGCACGGCGGTGGCTTCACCACCTTCCACGAGGCCCGCCGCGAACGCTTCGCCCGCTTCGAGGAACTGCGCCGCCGCTGGGACGAGAAGCACGCGCAGCTGAAGAAACTGGTGCTGACACTGCGTCAGGCCGCCGCGGTCAGCCACGACATGGCCTCCCGCTATGCCGCCGCCCAGACCCGGCTGCGCAAGTTCGAGGAGGCCGGGCCGCCGCCCGAGCCGCCGCGCGAGCAGGACATCCGGATGCGCCTGAAGGGCGGCCGCACCGGCGTCCGCGCCGTCACCTGCGGGGCACTGGAACTCACCGGCCTGATGAAACCCTTCGACCTGGAGGTCTTCTACGGCGAACGGGTCGCCGTCCTCGGCTCCAACGGCTCCGGCAAGTCGCACTTCCTGCGGCTGCTGGCCGGCGACGACGTGGCCCACACCGGGAACTGGAAGCTGGGGGCGCGCGTGGTGCCCGGCCACTTCGCGCAGACCCACGCCCACCCCGAGCTGCTGGGCCGCACCCTCCTGGACATCCTGTGGACCGAACACGCCCAGGACCGGGGCGCCGCCATGTCCCGGCTGCGCCGCTACGAACTGACCCAGCAGGCCGAGCAGGCCTTCGACCGGCTCTCCGGCGGCCAGCAGGCCCGCTTCCAGATCCTGCTGCTGGAACTCCAGGGCGTCACCGCCCTGCTCCTCGACGAGCCCACCGACAACCTCGACCTGGAATCGGCCGAAGCCCTCCAGGAGGGCCTGGAGGGCTTCGAGGGCACGGTCCTCTCGGTCACCCACGACCGCTGGTTCGCCCGCTCCTTCGACCGGTACCTGGTCTTCGGCAGCGACGGCCGGGTGCGCGAGACGGCGGAGCCGGTCTGGGACGAACGGCGGGTGGAGCGGGCCCGCTGACGTCCGGACTCCGGACTCCGGACTCCGACTCCGGAGGAGCCCCGGGGCCCCGGGGGCCCGGGGAGATCACTTCCAGCGCAGCAGCGCCCCCAGGCCGCCCACCGGCGCCTTCTGGGACGTCTCCGGCGGCAGCACCGGCGTCACCGAGATCGCGGGCGCGCCGGTCATCACCGCCGACCGCAGCAGGGCGTCGTCCGCCCGCGCCGACCAGGAGTTCTGCTCGCCGAGCGTCTTCAGCTCCGTACGGCGCACCGCCACCTGGTCGGCGTCCTCGCCGATCCACACCTCGCGGTGCGTGTCGGGGGCGTCCGGGATGACCAGCAGTTCGTCGATGCGGTGCTCCCGGGCGGCCTCGACCAGCGCGGGCACGCCCTCCGCCGCGCCGGCCCGGCCCTCGTCGTCCGGCGACCGGGCGGCCAGGAACCGGTCCAGGTCCTCCCGGGCACGGGCCCGGACGTGGTCGTCGCGCAGCCCCTCCACCTCGTCGTCCAGCAGCCTGCTGCCGGCGCCGCGGGAGGCCTCGGCGACGCGCTCCTGCAGGCGCGAGGGCAGCCGCTCGTGCACCGAGCGCCGCTCCCGGTCGTCACCGACCAGGATCAGCAGGTCGGCGCCGGTCTCCTCCTGGCACACGGCGAGCGCGTCCGCGATCTCCGCCGCGTTGTGCTCCCAGGTGTTCTCCACCCGGAGCTGGAAGTGGCGCTCCGACCAGTCCGCGCTGCTCGTGCGGTGCACCGGCCACTGCCTGCCGGTCACGCCGCCCGCGTCGGAGCTGCCCAGCGCGCTGCGCAGCTCGAAGTCGGCACCCTTGCGGTCGATGTACGCCACCACGCACACCGGGTCCTCGCCGGCCAGGTCGAGCAGCGGCGTGACGTGCGGCAGCGGGGCCCAGTCGGCGGTGGTCCCGCCGTACGGGGGCCGGGCCAGCGCCGGATCGAGGACCACCTGTCCCGCACACGCGAACAGGGCCCGCCCGTGCGGATCGGTGGCGTGCCGCAGCTCGTCCACCGCCTCCCGCACCGCCCGGCAGGTGGCGTCGTCCGCGCCCTGCTCCGCCAGCTCCCGGGCCACCGCGGCGGCCGTCAGCTCACGCTCGTGGGGGGTGTCCTCCGTGTGCCGGGAGAGGTCGACGTAGACGGAGGCCCAGGGCCCCTGGTGTTCGTAGAGGGGGTGCAGAAACGCTAGATCCATGTGGCTGCCCTCCCGGGTGCCGCTCGGGGGTGGTAGTGCTGCGGGGCGGGTACCCGGCACGCATGAACGAACACGACACGCGGGACGGCACCACGACCGGAGTGGACCCGGGCCGCCTGGACGACCAGCAGCTGATGAAGGAACTGGAGACCATCCACCGCACGCGCCACGACACCCTGCTGTACGGCTCGAACGACGCGCTGCGGGCCCACAACGACCGCATGGCCCGGCTGGAGGGCGAGTGGCTGCGCCGCAATCCCCGGCGCCCGGTGGCCCCCGGCCGCACCCGCGAGGGCGCCCGGGAACGCGGCTGCGGCCAGGCCGCCGCGCCCGGTGGCTGAGCGCGACGGCGGGCCACCGGCGATCTCTCACCGGCGGCCCGCCGCCCGTCGCTCGGCCGGCCGCCTCAGCCGGCCGCCTTGGCGAACTGCGCGAGGTAGGTCTCGCAGAACGCCTCGAGGTCGTCCGGCTTGCGGCTGGTGATCAGGACGTTGTCGCCCGCGTCGCAGACCTTGACCTGCTCGTCGACCCAGGTGGCGCCCGCGTTGCGCAGGTCCGTTCGCAGACTGGGCCACGAGGTCATGGTGCGGCCGCGCACCACGTCCGCCTCCACGAGCGTCCACGGCGCGTGACAGATGGCGGCCACCGGCCGGCCCTGCGTGAAGAAGTCCTTGACGAACGCCACGGCCTTCTCGTCCATTCGCAGGAAGTCCGGATTGGCCACCCCGCCGGGCAGGACGAGACCGCCGAACGCGTCGGCGGAGGTCTCGCCCACCACCTCGTCGACGGGGAACGTGTCCGCCTTGTCGAGGTGGTCGAAGCCCTGGATCTCGCCGGACTGCGTGGACACGAGCACCGGGTCGTGCCCCGCGTCCTTCGCCGCCCGCCACGGCTCGGTCAGTTCCACCTGCTCCACGCCCTCGGGCGCGGTCAGAAATGCGATGCGCATGGAGTTTCGGTATCCCTTCCGGCGCCTACGCGCCCTGCGGACCGGACCGGCCGCTCTCGGTGAGGGCCACCGCCAGCTCCTGGACGTTGTCGTAGCGCGCCTTGTGCGGCAGTCGGTCCAGCTCCTCGACGAGGGCGTCCGGCGCGTTGCCGCGGCGCAGTGTGCGGGTCAGTTCCCGCGGTCCCGCGGGGAAGCTGCCCCGGGTCAGGTTCCGGGCCAGTTCGAGCCGCAGGGCCTCCAGGTACGTCGGTCCGCGGCCCGGTGTCACCGGTCCGTACATGACGTCCGGATCGTCCTCGGCGGCCGGCTCCGGGTCGTTCCACTCCTCGCTGCGGGTGGGGTGCCCGGACCTGAGCAGACCCTGCAGTTCATGCTTCATCTCGTCGTCGCGGTGGACGCTCATCCGGTCGCTGCCTCGCTGCATGTCTCCCTCCAGATCCTTAAGGGGTGCCGACCGCGTACCCGGACACCGCGGGCCGACACGGATTCATCCGGCCGGGTCCGCTCCGATTTCCGCGGCCCTGGAGCGAATCAGCAAGCGGATCAGTAATCGAGAAGCGCGGGCCGCCGGACGCCCTCTAGCGTGTGACCACCGAGGCCCTGAGGGCGTCACCTTCACCGAGCCCCCGACAGATGGAGACACGATGAGCAGCGCCAAGAGGCCGGGCACGCAGGGACCCGGGTCGCACGTCGCCGACAGCCACGACCTGATCCGTGTGCACGGCGCCCGCGAGAACAACCTCAAGGACGTCAGCATCGAGATCCCCAAGCGGCGGCTGACCGTGTTCACCGGCGTCTCCGGCTCGGGCAAGAGCTCGCTGGTGTTCAACACCATCGCAGCCGAGTCGCAGCGGCTGATCAACGAGACCTACAGCGCCTTCGTCCAGGGCTTCATGCCCACGCTCGCCCGCCCCGAGGTGGACGTCCTGGACGGGCTCACCACCGCCATCATCGTGGACCAGCAGCGGATGGGCGCCGACCCCCGCTCCACCGTCGGCACCGCCACCGACGTCAACGCCATGCTGCGCATCCTCTTCAGCCGCCTCGGCGAGCCGCACATCGGCCCGCCCAGCGCGTACTCCTTCAACACCGCCTCGGTCCGGGCCAGCGGCGCGATCACCGTCGAACGGGGCAACAAGAAGGCCGTGAAGGCGACCTTCCAGCGTACCGGCGGCATGTGCACGAACTGCGAGGGCCGCGGGACCGTCTCCGACATCGACCTCACCCAGCTCTACGACGACTCCAAGTCGCTCGCCGAGGGCGCCTTCACCATCCCCGGCTGGAAGTCGGACAGCCAGTGGACCGTGCAGGTGTACGCCCAGTCCGGCTTCGTCGACCCGGACAAGCCGATCCGCGAGTACACCGACCAGGAGCTGCGGGACTTCCTGTACGGCGAGCCGGTCAAGGTGAAGGTCAACGGCGTCAACCTCACCTACGAAGGCCTGATCCCCAAGATCCAGAAGTCCTTCCTGTCCAAGGACAAGGAGGCCATGCAGCCGCACATCAGGGCCTTCGTGGAGCGGGCCGTCACCTTCACCACCTGTCCCGAGTGCGAGGGCACCCGGCTCAGCGAGGGCGCCCGCTCGTCGCGGATCGGGAAGATCTCCATCGCCGACGCCTGCGCGATGGAGATCCGGGACCTCGCCGAATGGGTCCGTGACCTGGCCGAGCCCTCGGTGGCGCCGCTGCTCACCGCGCTGCGCGACACCCTCGACTCCTTCGTGGAGATCGGCCTCGGCTACCTCTCGCTCGACCGGCCCGCGGGCACCCTGTCCGGCGGCGAGGCACAGCGCGTCAAGATGATCCGCCACCTCGGCTCCTCGCTCACCGACACCACGTACGTCTTCGACGAGCCCACCGTCGGACTGCACCCGCACGACATCCAGCGGATGAACGACCTGCTGCTGCGCCTGCGGGACAAGGGCAACACGGTCCTCGTCGTCGAGCACAAGCCGGAGGCGATCGCGATCGCCGACCACGTGGTCGACCTCGGCCCCGGCGCGGGCACCGCGGGCGGCACCGTCTGCTTCGAGGGCACCGTCGAGGAGCTGCGGGCCGCCGACACCGTCACCGGCCGCCACCTCGAGGACCGGGCCGTCCTCAAGGCGTCGGTCCGCAAGCCCACCGGCGCCCTGGAGATCCGCGACGCGCGGACGCACAACCTCCAGGGCGTCGACGTCGACGTCCCGCTCGGCGTGCTCTGCGTGGTCACCGGCGTGGCGGGCTCCGGCAAGAGCTCGCTGATCCACGGTTCGGTCCCGGCCGGCGCCGACGTGGTGTCGGTCGACCAGAGCCCCATCAAGGGCTCGCGGCGCAGCAACCCCGCGACGTACACGGGACTGCTCGAACCGATCCGCAAGGCCTTCGCCAAGGCCAACGGCGTGAAGCCGGCCCTGTTCAGCGCCAACTCCGAGGGCGCCTGCCCCACCTGCAACGGCGCCGGTGTCATCTACACCGACCTGGCCATGATGGCCGGCGTCGCCACCCCCTGCGAGGACTGCGAGGGCAAGCGGTTCCAGCCCGCCGTCCTGGAGTACCGCTTCGGCGGCCGGGACATCAGCGAGGTGCTCGCGATGTCGGTGGACCGGGCCGAGGAGTTCTTCGGCGCCGGGGAGGCGCGCACCCCGGCCGCGCACAAGATCCTCCAGCGGCTCGCCGACGTCGGGCTCGGCTACCTCACCCTCGGCCAGCCGCTCACCACCCTCTCCGGCGGCGAGCGGCAGCGCCTGAAGCTGGCCACCCACATGGGCGAGAAGGGCGGCGTGTACGTCCTCGACGAACCCACCACGGGACTGCACCTCGCCGACGTCGAGCAGCTGCTCGGCCTGCTCGACCGCCTCGTCGACGCCGGCAAGTCGGTCATCGTCATCGAGCACCACCAGGCCGTCATGGCGCACGCCGACTGGATCATCGACCTCGGCCCCGGCGCCGGTCACGACGGCGGGCGGATCGTCTTCGAGGGCACCCCCGCCGACCTCGTCGCCGACCGCTCCACCCTCACCGGCGAGCACCTCGCCGCCTACGTCGGCGCCTGAGCGCGCCCCCCGCCCACAGCGCCGGAACCGCTACCGGGGGTGTCCGGCGCTGTGGGATCGTGGTCGGGTGACGACGCTGGAGGATCTGGCCCGGCTGCGCCGGGCCCGCGACCTGATGGACCGCGAGTACGCCGAGCCGCTCGACGTGCCGGCGCTGGCGCGCGTCGCCCTCATGTCGGCGGGCCACTTCTCCCGCAGCTTCCGCGCCGCCTACGGGGAGACCCCGTACAGCTACCTGATGACGCGCCGCATCGAGCGCGCCATGGCGCTGCTGCGGCGCGGCGACATGAGCGTCACCGAGGTCTGCTTCGCGGTCGGCTGTACCTCACTGGGGTCGTTCAGCTCGCGGTTCACCGAACTGGTCGGCGAGAGCCCGAGCGCCTACCGGGACCGCGATCACGCCGCCGGGGCCGCCCTCCCGGCCTGCGTCGCCAAGGTCTACACCCGGCCGGTCAGGAACGGCGAGTCGGCCAGGAGCGGGACGCCGGCCGGAAAGGGCGAGCCGGTCAGGAACGGAGAAGCGGCGCCCGCGCCGCCGCCCGTAGCGTGACGCGCATGGACATCAGCCTCTCGCAGTGCTTCATAGCCGTCGACGACCACGACACGGCGCTCGCCTTCTACCGGGACGTGCTCGGCCTGGAGGTCCGGGGCGACGTCGGGTACGAGGGGATGCGCTGGGTGACCCTGGGCTCCCCGGCGCAGCCCGACGTGGACATCGTTCTCGAACCCCCGCTCGCGGACCCCAACGCCTCGGCCGCCGACAAGCAGGCGATGGCCGACCTGCTGGCCAAGGGCCACCTGCGCGGCGTCATCCTCACCACCGACGACGTCGACGCCGCCTTCGAACACGTCCGCGCCGCGGGCGCCGAGGTCCTCCAGGAACCGGTCGACCAGCCCTACGGCGTCCGCGACTGCGCCTTCCGCGACCCGGCCGGCAACATGGTGCGCCTCCACCGTCCGCGCAAGGGCTGAGAAGAAGCCGGGGGTTTGCCGCGGGGGACACGGGGCATGCGCAAGGTCAGTGCTTCGGACAGGAGGCACGTCCGTGGGAGCGGCGCGACGCCGTCACGGATGCGTCCGTCCGGGGGCCGGACGCCCTCCCACGGTGACCGCCCGACCAAGGGCCCCGTCGTCGTCACGGTGCCGCCGCCCCGCGAGCCGCGGGTTCCCAACCTCCGGCCGCGATCAGCGGGGCCGCACCGACCGGGCTGCCGTCCAGTGCGACGACGGGACCCCGCGCTCCGAGGGAGTTGCGACGCACCATGCCGATCCACGCCAGTGTGAAGCACCCGCACGACGACGCCCCCGACACCGCCGACGCCTTCCGTCGGCTCGCCACCCTTGCCGACGGTCCCGAGCACGACGAGCTGCGCGACCGGATCGTCGAGGCCTGGCTGCCCATGGCCGAACGGCTGGCGGGACGATTCCGCAGCCGCGGCGAGAGCTACGAGGACCTGCGCCAGGTCGCGGCCCTCGGCCTGGTCAAGGCCGTCGACCGGTACGACCCCGAGCGCGGCAACGCCTTCGAGAGCTACGCCGTGCCCACCATCACCGGCGAGATCAAGCGCCACTTCCGCGACCACATGTGGACCCTGCACGTGCCGCGCCGGGTCCAGGAACTGCGCAACCGCGTGCGCTTCGCCGGCCAGGACCTGTCCCAGACCATCCCGGGCCGCAGGCCCACCGTCGCCGAGATCGCCGAGCGCGCCGACCTCAGCGAGGAGGACGTCCGGGTCGGGCTGGAGGCGCTGGAGAGCTTCACCGCCCTGTCCCTGGACGCCGAACTCCCCGGCAGCGAGGACGGCTACTCGCTGGGCGACGCGCTCGGCGCCCCCGACCCGGCCCTCGACACGGTCGTCGACCGCGAGGCGGTCAAGGACCGGTTGGCCGCCCTGCCCCCGCGCGAGCGCGCCATCCTGTACATGCGCTTCTTCGACGACATGACCCAGAGCCGCATCGCCGAACAGCTCGGCATCTCCCAGATGCACGTCTCCCGGCTGATCACCCGCTGCTGCGACCGGGTGCGGGAGCAGGTTCTGCGGGATCCGGGTCCGCAGGCGTGAAACCCGGGAGTCACCCGCCCGGACGCCCCGTTCGCGCGAACGGAGCACGGTGACGGGCGTGGCCGTGCCGGGCGGGCTGTGATGGCCGAGGGGCGCGAGTGCAGTGCCCCGCAAGCCGTCGCTCGAAGGAGCCCGTCCCATGCGCCGCACCGCCCGCGCCCTGTCCGTCGCCGTGCTGGCCAGTGCCGCCCTCGGTCTCTCGGCGGGGGTGGGTGCGGCCGACCCGGGTGTCCCGCCGCCTCCCTCCGGCGCGGGGGAGCCCGTCGTCCCCCCGCCCGCCGACGACTCGGCGGCCGTGCCCCCGCCGTCCGCGCAGGAGGCTCCGCCGCCGTCAGCCGGGCAGGCCGCCGCGCAGGTCAGCCCGGCGGACGCGGGCCCCGGAGACACCGTCACGGTCTCGGTCTCGTGCGGTCCGACCGGCGGGTCCGCGCCCGCGAGCCTCGACGCCACCTCGGCGGCCTTCGAGGAGGGCACCGTCGCGCTGCGCAAGGTGGCGGACGACGCGGGGACGGCGTCCGGGCCGGCCTACCGCGGCACCGCGCGCATAGCAGCCGCCGAGGACTTCGCGGCCGAGCGGCCCGCAACGGGCACCACGGACCCGGAGGGCGCCGCGAGTCCGGAGGGCGCCACGGACCCGGGAGGTGCCACGGACGGCGAGGCCTCGGCGGGAACCGAGGGCTGGGCCGCGACCGGGGCCGCCGCTGGGGCCGCCGACGACTGGACCGTCGACGGCGCCTGCCCGGACGCCTCGGGCGGCGAGGGCGGCGACCCCTGGAGCGCGACCATGAGCGTGCCGGAGGAGAGCGGTGCCGGTGCGGGTGCGGGTGCCGGTGCGGGTGCCGCTCAGCCCGCGTGCCGGGAATCCGCCGCCCCGCGCGCGGGGACCTCCGCGCACGGCACGCCCTGCGCCCCCACCAAGCCCCCGTGCCCCGAACCCACCGCCTCGCGCGGTGCGGCGGCCGGCCAGGGCACCTCCTGCGGCGGTGCGACGGCGGAGCACGGGGTGCGGGCCGGGGCCGGCGGCACCTTCGGCGACTCGGTGCCCGCCCTGGTCGCGGGCGGCGTCCTGATCGCGGGCGCGTGCGGGGCGGCCGCACACCGGCTGCGGCTGCGCCTGCGCGGGGAGGACGGGGAACGCTGACCCCGCGCGGCCGCCGGCCCGGCTGTGACGCGCGCAAGCGGAGCCGGAGCCTTGGCGGGGCGCCACGGTGGGTACTGGGATCAACGAGCGGCGAGCGAAGCAGAGGATCGACGGGAAGGGAACGGGCCCGGACGGGAACGGGACCGGCGAGGGCAGGGCACGGCACGGACAGGCGGCACGGACCGCGCGGAGGTACGGCATGCGGCGCACGGACCCCGAGGGCCTCGCCACGGAACCCGCGGGCCACGACCCCGTGGGCCACGACTCCGCGGGCCACCACGGCGCGGGACCCGGTGCCGTGGGACACGGTCCCGTGCGCTACGGCCCGCACTTCCCCGACGACGGCCTGCCGGTGCTGCCCGAACTGTCCGCCGTGCTCGCCGCCGCCGCGGGCCGCGCACGCGGTGAACCGGCGGGCGGCGGCCCCGCCCTCCTGGACGCGGCGAGCGGCTACTGGGACCGGCGCGGCCTGACCACCGACCCCGGTCACCTCGCCGCCGCCCCCGGCGCGGGCGCCCTGCTCCTCGCGCTGACCGCCGCGCTGGGCGGCGACGTCCTGGTGCCCCGCCCCTGCGCCGCCTGGTGGGCACCGTACGCACGACTGCTGGGCCGGCCCGTCTTCCACGTACCGACGCCCGCCGAGTCCGGCGGCGTACCGGACCCGTACGCCCTCCTGGAGACCGTCCGCCGCCTCCGCGCGGAGGGCGGCGACCCCCGTCTGCTGGTGCTGTCCGTCGCCGACGACCCCACCGGCACCGTCGCGCCGCCCGAGCTGCTGCACGAGACCGTCGAGGCCGCCACCGGCGAGGGACTGCACCTGGTCAGCGACGAGACCTGGCGCGACACCCTGCACGACCCGCACGCCACCGTGCTCCTCAGCCCCGCCGAGATGCTGCCCGAGCGGGTCACCGTCGTCACCGACCTGGCCGGTGCGCTGCTCCCGCCGGCCTGGCCGGCCGCCGTGGCCCGCTTCCCGGCCTCCGCCGCCGGGAACGGACTGCACGCGCGCGTGCTGGACGTACTCACCGCGCTGGGCGCGCGGGTCGCCGCCCCCGTCGCCGCCGCTGCCGGGTACGCGCTCGGCGAACCCGAGCCGGTCACCGCACGGCGGGCGGCCGCCGTACGCCTGCACGCGCGCGTGGCCGCCGCCGCGCACGCGGCCGTCGTCGCCTCGGGCGCCACCGCCCGCCCCCCGCAGGCAGGGCGCCACCTCTACGCCGACCTCGGCCCGCTGCGCGACGCGCTCGGCGCCGAGGGCGTCGGCGACGCGCAGGAACTGGAGGACTTCCTCACCGCCCGGCTCGGCCTGCCCGCCCCCGGCGGACACCGCTTCGGCGACGACCTGCCCGCCCTGCGTGTCCGGCTCGCCACCGGCCCCCTGCTGGACGCGGGCACCGACGAGCGGCGGGCGGAATGCCTCCTGTCCCCGGATCCGTTGGAACTGCCACACGTGCAACGCGCGTTGACCGGTCTGAAGTCGGTCTTCGACGGTCTCCGCGACGCTCAGCGATGGGAGCCCCCTCGATGACGCAGCAGCACCGGTCGACCACGAGCACCCCCGCCTCCGCCGAGGCCCCCGGCGCGGGCGCCGCCCACCCGCCGCTCGCCGCCCCCCGGCCGCCGGCCGAGCACCGGGTGTGGCCGCGGACCTTCCACGACCGGCTGACCGCACCGCTGCCCGGCCTGAAGGCCTTCGCCAGATTCGCCCGCGAGGGCGCGGTGAGACCCGGCCCCGCCGGGCTCGCCGACATCCCGCGGCTGCCCTGCGCCCCCGGCCCGCTGCCCCGCGTGGACGCCCGCACCGTCGCCGTCACCTGGGCCGGACACGCCAGCTGGGTGGTGCGGATCGGCGGCCTCACCGTGCTCACCGACCCGGTCTGGTCCCGCCGGATCCTCGGCACCCCGCCCCGGGTCACCCCCGTCGGCATCCCCTGGAGCGCCCTGCCCCGCGTCGACGCCGTCGTCATCAGCCACAACCACTACGACCACCTGGACGCCCCCACCCTGCGCCGGCTCCCGCGCGACACCCCCGTCCTGGCGCCCGCCGGTCTCGGCCGCTGGTTCCACCGCCGCCGCTTCACCCGGGTCACCGAGCTGGACTGGTGGGAGGCGACCGAGCTGAACGGGGTCCGGTTCGACTTCGTCCCGGCCCACCACTGGTCCAAGCGCACCCTGACCGACACCTGCCGCACCCTGTGGGGCGGCTGGGTGCTCACCGACCCCGACGGCCGGCGCGTCTACTTCGCCGGTGACACCGGGTACGGCCACTGGTTCACCCGGATCGGCCGCCGCTACCCCGGCATCGACCTCGCCCTGCTCCCCATCGGTGCCTACGACCCCCGCTGGTGGCTCAGCGACGTGCACTGCGATCCGGAGGAGGCGGTGCGGGCGGCCCAGGACGTCGGCGCGCGCCACATGGCGCCGATGCACTGGGGCACGTTCGTGCTCTCCGCGGAGCCGGTACTGGAACCCCTCACCCGCGTACGCGCCGCCTGGCAGCGGGCGGGCCTGCCCCGCGAACGCCTGTGGGACCTGCCGATCGGCGCCTCCCGCGTACTGGAGTGACACCCCCTCGCCGACCCGGCGGCCGCCCCGGCCCGCGCGGCTCGCCCTCGGCATCGCCCCGACGCCCCGTCCCGCACGTGCGCACCCGCGCGAGCCGGCGCGACCACCGCCGTGACGCGCAAGGCCCGGCAGCACCGGGCTCCCCCGCCTCGCGCGGCCCGGCACACCCGCCCGGCGGGGCGCCGGGGGCCCGCGCTTTCCCCGGCCGACCGCCGGAGGCCTACGCCTTCGCCGGGCCCCGGAGTCGCCGCCACACCCCCGGCGCCACGCTGACCAGCACGGTCAGTGCGATCGCCGCGGCCACGCCCTCCCACGGCCTGCTGAACAGGGCGCCGCTCAGGATCCCGATCAGCTGGTACGTCGCCGCCCAGGCCAGACAGGCCGGCAGGTTGCCCCGGGCGAAGCGGCGCAGCGGCCACTCGGCCAGCAGACAGGCCAGCATCACCGGTATCCGGCCGGCCGGCACCAGCCGGGACAGCACCAGCACCACGACGTCGTGCTCGGCCAGCTTCTCCTGCGCCTGCTCCAGCCGGTCCTCCGGCGCCCGGGACCGGATCGCCTCCAGCCAGCGCGAGCCGTTCTTCGAGCCCACCCCGCGCCGGCCCAGCCAGTACAGCGCCATGTCCCCGCAGAACGCGGCCAGCGACGCCGTCGCGAACACCATCAGCATGGCGAACGGCAGCGTCTGGTGCATCGCCACCACCGCCGCCGAACTCACCAGCGCGCCCGTCGGCACCACCGGCACCAGCGCCCCGATCAGGACCAGCAGGAACAGCGACGGGTAGCCGAGCGCCTGCTGCGTCGGCTCCGTCGGTATGTCCAGCGTCGCGGCCCCCAGCCAGCTCACCGCGCGACCTCCACCCGCACACTCTCGCCGTGCCCCAGCCGGTGCACCGCCACGCCCGGCGCGCGCAGCGCCGACAGGCGCACGAACTCCTCGCCCGGCGTGTGGAACTCGTGGGGGCGCACGGCGTCCATCCCGATCGGCCAGTACGTGCCGTAGTGCACCGGCACCGCCGTGCGCGGCGCCAGCCGGGCCAGCGCCTCGGCCGCCCGCCCCGCGTCCAGGTGCTCCGCACCCAGGTAGGGGCCCCAGCCGCCCACCGGCAGCAGCGCCGCGTCGACCGGCCCGACCTCCTGCTCCATGCCGTCGAACAGACCGGTGTCCCCGGCGAAGTACGTCCGCGCCTCGCCCTCGACGACGTAGCCGAGCGCGGGGGCGCGGTGCCGTCCGACCGGCAGCCGCCGCCCGTCGTGCCGCGCGGGGACCGCCCGTATGCGCAGGCCACCGACGGTCGTCTCGTCACCCGGCGCCACCTCGGTCAGCTCCAGGTGGCCGAGCCGCCGCAGCCCCGGCACCGCCCGGCGTGCGCCCCGGGGCACGAGCAGGCGCGTGCCCGGCGCGAGCCGCGCGAGCGACGGCACATGCAGGTGGTCGGCGTGCAGATGGGACACCAGCGCCACGTCCGCGCGCCACGCCTCGGGCGGCGGCACCGCGCCCCGCCTGCGACGCAGATGGGCCAGCCGGCGGACGAACAGAGGATCGGTGAGCACTCGGATGCCCGAATCCTCGACCGTGCAGGTGGCGTGACCCCACCACGTGAGCTCCACCGGCACTCCTTTGCCTCCTTCGCGCGACTCCCCGAAGCCTACGTCCAGGAGTAGGGTCGGCGGCGAAAACGGGAGGTGACGGGAGGTGAGGGGGGACACCATGGGGCCGGTGCGGGTGACGGCGATCGCGAGTCTGACGCCACTGGAGCAGCTGGACGACGACCCCTTCCTGGTCGACTCCCGCAGCCAGCACGCCATGTGCGCCCGCTGGGCCGCGGAGCACGGCTACGTCGTCGCCAGACAGCTGCTGGTGCGCGGCCTGCGGCCCGACCACGACGCCCTGTGGGAGGGGGTGCGCCCCGGGCACGACCTGTTCGTGGCGCCCAGCCGCCGGGTGCTGGAGAGCGCGCTGTCCTCCGTCGACGACTTCAGCGCGGAGTGCGCGCGGCGCGGCGTCCGCGTCGAGACGGTCGGCCACGCCGAACCGTCCTACGACGCCCGGATGAAGGCGTGCGTGCACCGCAGACTGTCGATGCCGACGGCCGGGTACGACGGCCGCTGACCGCCGCCGCGGGGTGTGAACCGGACCCGGGGGGACAAACGGGCACTCCGGAGCGTTGTGGCAGGGTGGGAAAGGCCCGCACGGATGACGGGCCGGGGACGTGAGGTGTGCGGAGCGTGGGTGGAGGGCGTTGGCGCCGGGTCGCCAGTCAGGTCGGGCGGAGTGTCACGGTGTGGGCCGTGTCCACGCTCACCATGCTCGTGCTGGCCGGGATCCTGCCGGACTTCCGGCTCCAGTCGCCCGACGGGGACAGCGCCACCGACATCGCCATGACCGCCGCGGTCGGCGCCGGTGCCTTCGGCCTGCTCTCCGCCCTGGTGTGGCCGCTCATGGTCCGCCTGCTGCTCCTGGTGCCGGCGCTCGTCCTCGGCCTGCTGGTCTTCTTCCTCAACGGCGGACTGCTGCTCCTCGCGATCGACGTGAACCCGGCCGGGCGCGGCGGCGTCGCCCCCGAGACGGCGGTCGTGGTGGCCGCCGTCATGTCCGCCGTCGCCTCCGCCACCGGCGGCGCCCTGGCCGTGCGCGACGACGACGCCTACCGGCGCCGTCTCTACCGCCTCGCCGACCGCCGCCGCAGATCGGGACCGCCCTGCCCGGCCGGCCCCGGCACCGTCTTCCTGCAGCTGGACGGCGTCGGCCACGACGTCCTGTTCGACGCCGTAGACCGCGGCGCCATGCCCACCGTCGCCCGCTGGCTCGGCCGCGACGGCGCCTCGGCGACCCACCGGCTCGCCGAGTGGCGCACCGACTGGTCCAGCCAGACCGGCGCCAGCCAGCTCGGCATCCTGCACGGCAGCAACCACGACGTCCCCGCCTTCCGCTGGTACGAGAAGGACAGCGGCGAGGTCATGGTCTGCAACCGCCCGACCAGCGCCGCCGAACTGCAGTACCGCGCCGTGCGGCGCACCGGCGACGGCGGACTGCTCAGCCTTGACGGCGCCAGCCGCGGCAACCTGTTCGGCGGCGGCGCCGACGAACAGGCCCTCGTGCTGTCCATAGCCACCCGCCGCCGCAGCCGCGAGACCCGCTCCAGATCCGGCTACTTCGCCTACTTTTCCGACCCCGCCAACGCCGTGCGCACCGCGATGTCCTTCGTCGCCGAGGTGGGCCGGGAGATCGGCCAGTCCACCCGCGCCCGCGTCCACAAGGTCCGCCCGCGCGTCTCCCGCGGCGGCCTCTACCCCTTCGTGCGCGCCTTCGCGACCGTCGTCGAACGCGACGTCGTCGTCGCCGCGGTCATGGGCGACATGCTGGCCGGCCGCACCGCCGTCTACGCCGACCTGGTGGCCTACGACGAGGTCGCCCACCACTCCGGGCCGGGCGGCCGGGACGCCGCCAAGGTCCTCGGGCGGCTCGACCGGGCCCTCGCCCTGATCGAGAACGTCGCCGAGCACGCCCCGCGCCCGTACCGGATCGTGGTCCTGTCCGACCACGGCCAGAGCCCCGGCGAGACCTTCCGCGCCCGCTACGGCCTGACCCTCGCCGACCTGGTGCGGGCCGGCTGCGGGCTGCCCGTGCCGCGCAGCGCCCGGCGCACCCGCAGCGGCGCCGAGGCCCGCAACACCGTACGGGCCGCCCTGCACCGCCCCGTGGAGGAGGGCGCCGAGCAGCAGCGGCCCGCCGACACCCCCACCGGGCGCCGCTCCGAGCCGATCGTGCTGGCCTCCGGCAACCTGGGCCTGGTCTCCTTCCCGGACGTGCCGCACCGGATGACCCGCGAGGAGATCGACGCCCGCCACCCCGCCCTGCTGCCGACCCTCGCCAACCACCCCGGCGTCGGCTTCCTGCTGGTGCGCAGCGAGGAACACGGCGGTGTCGTGCTCGGCGCGCGCGGCGCCGAGGTCCCCTTGGACCGGCTCGACGAGGACCCCGGGCCGCTCGCCCCCTTCGGCCCCGGCGCCGCCGACGCCGTCCGCCGCACGCACTCCTTCCCGCACACCGCCGACATCATGGTCAACTCCTTCCACGACCCGGCCGACGGCGAGGTCCTCGCCTTCGAGGAGCAGATCGGCTCGCACGGCGGACTCGGCGGCGCCCAGTCGCGCGCCTTCCTGCTGTCGCCGGTCGTGCTGTCCGCGCCCGTCGACGAGGGCGCGGAGATCGTCGGCGCCGAACACGTCCACCGGGTGCTGCGCCGCTGGCTGCGCGAGTCGAACGGTCCGCAGGTGCCCGTGGGCTCGGTGGACGATTCGCGGTCGAACGCCGCGGATGGCGCCCCTTTTCTCGTCGCGGACGGGTTCGTACAGGACAAAAGCGCCTGATTTGGAGTGACGTGGGACGGTGCCGGACCATGGGCCGGTCCGGCGATCCCGGGCCCCGTTCCATGAGAGGCGCACCACCCCATGCACGTCACCGGGACCGTCCCCCCACCGGCTCCGGAACCGCAGGAGATCCCTGCGGCGCCCGCATCCGACAGCACCCGGCACGCCCGCCGCTTCGGGCTGCCCGTCGCCACCGCCCTGGTCATGGGCAACATCATCGGCGGCGGCATCTTCCTGCTCCCGGCCTCCGTCGCCCCCTTCGGCACCATCAGCCTGCTCGCCTTCGGCGTCCTCACCGTCGGCGCCATCGCGCTCGCCCTGGTCTTCGGCCGCCTAGCCGCCCGGGACCCGCGCACCGGCGGCCCCTACGTCTACGCCCGCGGCGCCTTCGGCGACTTCGCCGGATTCCTCGCCGCCTGGGCGTACTGGATCACCACCTGGGTCTCCAACGCGGCCCTCGCCGTCGCCGCGGTCGGTTACCTCGACGTCCTGATCCCGGTGAACGACCACCGCTGGACCGCGTGCCTGGCCGCCCTCGTCATCCAGTGGCTGCCCGCGCTCGCCAACTTCGCCGGCACCCGCTGGGTGGGCGCCGTCCAGCTGGTCTCCACCGTGCTGAAGTTCGCGCCGCTGCTGCTCGTCGCGGTCGGCGGGCTCTTCTTCTTCGACGCCGACAACCTCGGCCCCTTCAACGCGAGCGGCTCCAGCGGCATCGGCGCGGTCTCCGCCGCCGCCGCGATCCTGCTCTTCTCCTACCTCGGCGTGGAGTCCGCCGCCGTCAGCGCCGGTGAGGTCAAGGACCCCCGCCGCACGGTCGGCCGGGCCACGGTGATCGGCACCGCGGGCGCCGCCCTCGTCTACCTGCTCGGCACCCTCGCGGTCTTCGGCACCGTCGCCCACGACCGCCTGGTCACCTCCTCGGCGCCCTTCTCGGACGCCGTGAACGCCATGTTCGGTGGCGCCTGGGGCGGCTGGGCCGTCGCGCTGGCCGCTCTGGTCTCGATGACCGGCTGCCTCAACGGCTGGACCCTGCTCAGCGCCCAGACCCCGTACGCGGCGGCCAAGGACGGCCTCTTCCCGGCCGCGTTCGCGCGCAAGCGGCGCGGGGTGCCCACGGTGGGCGTCGGCGTCACCGTCGTCCTCGCCTCGCTGCTCACCGTCTACAACTACACGTCCGGCTCGGCCAAGGTCTTCGAGGTCCTCGTCCTCGTCACCACCTTCACCGCCACCGTCCCCTACCTGCTGGCCACCGCCGCCCAGCTCTTCCACCTGGTCTCCGGACAGGGGGAGAAGGTCGACCGGGCGCGACTGGTGCGGGACGGCGTCGTCGCATCGGTCGCGGCGGCGTTCTCGCTCTGGCTGGTCGCGGGCGCGGGATACGCGGCCGTCTACCAGGGCGTCCTGTTCCTGTTCGCGGGCGTACTCGTGTACGCGGTGATGGCGGCCCGCAGGCGGCGCGCGGAGGCGTCCACCGCGCCGTAATTCGGCTGCGCGGGGGCACAGGGTGCACGCACACTGGGCCGGTCACCCCCGACCCATCCCTCTCCAAGGAGCCCCTGCGTGCAGGCAGCCGTCACCGTCACTCCCGCCCGCCTCCCGGAACTGCTGCTCGGCCTCGCCACCGTGCGGCCGGTCTTCCTGTGGGGCGCACCCGGCATCGGCAAGTCCTCCCTGGTGAGGAACTTCGCCGACTCGCTGGGCCTGGAGTGCGTGAGTCTGCTCGGCACCCAGCTCGCGCCGGAGGACCTGATCGGCGTCCCGCAGATCCGGGACGGCCGGTCGGTGTTCTGCCCGCCGGAGTCCATCGCCCGCGACGAGCCCTACTGCCTCTTCCTGGACGAGCTGAACGCGGCCACCCCGGACGTGCAGAAGGCGTTCTACTCCCTCATCCTCGACCGCCGTATCGGCAACTACGAACTCCCCAAGGGCTCCATCGTCATCGGCGCCGGAAACCGCGCCACCGACAACGCGCTGGCCCGCCCCATCGCCTCCGCGCTGGTCAACCGCCTCACCCACGTCCACCTGGACGCCTCCGCCAAGGACTGGCTGGTGTGGGCCGGTGAGAACGGCATCCACCCCTGGATCACCGACCACCTCACCGACCGCCCCGACCACCTGTGGTCCAAGCCGCCCAAGACCGAGGAGCCGTTCTCCACCCCGCGCTCCTGGCACATGCTCTCCGACGCCCTGCACTCCTTCGGCCAGGACCTCGACGAGGAGACCCTGAAGGTCCTCGCGCACGGCACGCTCACCCCCGCCCACGCGACCGCCTTCTGCGGCTACGTCAAGATCGTCCGCAGCCGGTTCGGCATCGAGGCGATCCTCAAGGGCGAGGCCCGCTGGCCCGGCGGCCTCCAGGACCGCGACCTGCTCTACTACCTCGCCGAGTCCTTCCGCGGCCGCCTGGTCAAGGAACTGCCCGCGAGCAAGGAGCACATGTCGGCGAACGGCCGCCAGACCGCGTACCGCGCCAAGTCGCTGCTCGTGCAGCTCGCCGAGATCTCCGTCGAGGTCGCCCAGAGCGTCATCGCCTCCGACGCCGACGGCAACCCGCTGCTGCCCGCCTGGTTCCTGGTCGAGGCCGCCCGCGACATGCCCCGGCTGGTCGAGGCCCGCCGATGAGCCGCGCCCGCAAGCAGAAGCAGCAGCAGAAGAAGAAGGACCCGGCCGCCGAGGACTGCGCCAAGGGCGTGCAGCTGGTGTGGGCCAACCCGGCGCTCGCGGCCATGGAGGTCAAGCTGTGCCGGGAGGAGGAGTGCGAGGTCGCACCCCGCCACGGACTGGCCCGCGTCAGCTCCAACGGCCGGGTCCACCTGAACCCCGCCCGGCACGCCGAACCCGCCGACTGGGCCTGGGCCATCGCCCACGCCCTGATCCACCTCGGCTTCGGCCACGTGCCCGCGGCCAACGGCGAGCGCGTCCAGCCCGACCGCTACGACCTCGCCGCCCGCTGCACCGTGGTCAACCGCTTCCTCCTGACCTTCCCGGTCGGCCGCACCCCGGACCACCTGCCGCCGGCGTACCCCGACGGCGACGAGGAGCGCATCGCCGCCGCCTGGCGCCGCGAGGGCGGCATCCCCGCCGCCTACGAGCACTGCGGCACCGCGGGCGGCGACCCCGACCAGCTGCTCGTCACCTGGGACGGCTGGAACCTCCAGGTCCCGGACTGGCAACTGGCCTTCGCCCACGCCCTGACCCGCACCATGTCCACCGCCCTCGACCTGGCGGGCGGCCGCCGCGACGCGATGCTCGGCGGCCCCACCCGGCTCCAGCCCTGGCAGCGGGCCCTGAGCTGGTTCGTCTCCTCCTACCCACTGCTCGGCGGCATCGCGTCGGGCATCACCCTCGTCGCCGACGCCGAACTGGCCCGCGCCCACGGCATCTCCGTCGCCGCCGTCAACCCCGAGGCGGGGGAGATCTACGTCAACCCCCTGCGCCGCTACGACGACGAGGAGTGGCGCTTCATCCTCGCCCACGAGATGCTGCACGCCGCCCTGCGCCACGGCGACCGCTGCGGCACCCGCGACCCCTACCTGTTCAACGTCGCCTGCGACTACGTCATCAACGGCTGGCTCGTCGAGATGCAGGTCGGCACCATGCCCGAGGGACTGCTGCACGACCCGGAGCTGGCCGGGCTCTCCGCCGAGGAGGTCTACGACCGCATCGCCGGCGACCTGCGCCGCATGCGCCGCCTGTCCACCCCGCGCGGCAAGGGCGTCGGCGACGTCCTTGGCGGCCCGCTCCGCCCACCCCGCGACCACGTCGACCTCGACGGCTTCTACCGCCGCGGTCTCACCCAGGGCCTCGACCTGCACCAGCAGCAGGAACGCGGCTTCCTGCCCGCCGGCCTGGTCGAGGAGATCCGCGTCCTCAGCCACCCGCCACTGCCCTGGGACGCGCGGCTCGCCCGCTGGTTCGACGAGTTCGTGCCCCGCCCCGAGCCCGTACGGACCTACGCCCGCCCCTCGCGGCGCCAGGCCGCCACCCCCGGCATCCCGCGCGCCGGACGGTACTTCCCCCCGGAGGAGGTCGCCCGCTGCACCTTCGGCGTCGTGCTGGACACCTCCGGCTCCATGGACCGCACCCTGCTCGGCAAGGCGCTCGGCGCGATCGCCTCCTACGCCGAGGCCCGCGACGTGCCCGCCGCCCGGGTCGTGTTCTGCGACGCCGCGCCGCACGACGCCGGGTACCTCCCGGTGACGGACATCGCCGGAAGGGTGCGGGTGCACGGCCGGGGCGGCACCGTCCTCCAGCCCGGCATCGACCTGCTGCTGCGCGCCGAGGACTTCCCGCCCACCGCGCCGGTCCTCGTCGTCACCGACGGCTGGTGCGACGTCCTGCGGGTGCGGCGCGAGCACGCCTACCTGATCCCGCGGGGCGCGCGGCTGCCGTTCACGGCCCGAGGGCCGGTCTTCCGGGTGAGCTGAGCCGGAGTGTGATCGGATGGGGGGTGGGAGCCCGGCCGCCGGTCTCCCACCGCCCAGGTACAGCAAGAGAATTCGAGAGGACCCGCCGTGGCAACCACGCGCTCCGCACACACCGTCTGGGAAGGCAACCTGCTCGAGGGCAACGGTGTCGTCGCCTTCGACTCGTCCGGCATCGGCGAGCAGCCGGTGTCGTGGCCGTCGCGCGCCGAGCAGGCGAACGGCAGGACCAGCCCGGAAGAGCTGATCGCCGCCGCCCACTCCAGCTGCTTCTCCATGGCGCTGTCGCACGGCCTGGCCGGCGCCGGCACCCCGCCCACCAAGCTCACCACCTCCGCCGACGTCACCTTCCAGCCCGGCGAGGGCATCAAGGGCATCCACCTCACCGTGGAGGGCACCGTCCCCGGCCTGGACAACGACGCGTTCGTCGCCGCCGCCGAGGACGCCAAGAAGAACTGCCCGGTCAGCCAGGCCCTGACCGGCACGACGATCACCCTGTCGGCCAAGCTGGCCTAGTCGGACAGTCGGACAGGACGCTAGGAGCCCGCGCGCTCCCAGCCCCGCCGGTCCGGGCGCGGCCCCAGCTGCCTGGGGTCGCGCGACCGGTAGACCACGTAGGGCCGGGTCAGGTACTGCAGGGGCGCGCTGAACATGTGCACCAGACGGGTGTAGGGCACCAGGGCGATCAGCACCATCCCGACCACCGCGTGCACGTGGTAGAGCACCGGCACGCCCGCCATCAGCTCCGTCTTCGGGTTCAGCGTGAACAGGCTGCGCGACCAGGGGGCGATGGTGCTCCGGTAGTCGTAGCCGTTGCCTGAGGTGTCGGAGAGCTTGGCGATCATGCCCAGGAGCAGGGCGCCGAGCAGGAAGACGTACATGAGCTTGTCGTTGGCCGTGGTGGCCCGGAAGACCGGTGCGTTGGTGCGGCGCCGGTAGATCAGGATGCCGATCCCGGCGACCGCGAGGACCCCGGAGACCGTGCCGCCGTAGAGCGAGAACAGGTGGTACGCGTGCTCGCTGATGCCGATCGAGTCGGTCCACGACGACGGGATGAAGAGGCCGATCAGATGGCCGGCCAGCACGAACAGGATGCCGTAGTGGAAGACCGGCGACGCGATGTTCAGCAGCTTCGACTCGTAGACCTGCGAGGAGCGGGTCGTCCAGCCGAAGCGGTCGTAGCGGTGCCGCCAGACGAGGCCCGCGATCAGCAGCGCGAAGGCGGCGTAGGGCAGCACGCCCCACAGGAAGACGTTCATCGGCGGGCTCCGGTGGGTGCGGGCGGCAGGGTGGCGCACACGGCGTCCAGGACGCACGCGTAGGGCGTGCCGAAGGCGGTGAGCCGGGCGCGCAGCTGGTCCAGGGCGTCGCGGTGCTCGGTGAGCATCCCCATCTCCCCGGTGCGGGAGACGAACTCCAGGACCGCGGGCAGGAAGTCCGGCAGCTCCTCGCCGGTGAACTCCAGGCCGTGCGCGCGGTACAGCTCCTTGAAGCGGACCAGGGACATCCCGCGGTTGCGGGTGTCGCCGTCGGTCCACCAGCTCAGGTACAGGCTGTGCCGGTTCTTGAAGTCGAAGACCTCGACGTAGTGCGCCTGGAGTTCGCCCTGACCGGTCGCCGCCGCGTGGTCGGTGAAACCGCGCAGCTGCGGCGCCGCCTCGCGCAGCAGCGGCAGCCGGGCGCGGAAGTCGTCGTCGGGATACGTCAGACAGAGCGCCGCCGCCTGGTAGAGCACCTCGAAGCCGGGCATCGGATCAGACCTCCCTCTCGTCGTCCGCGGTCTGCCGCCTGCGCAGGATGTGGAAGTTCTCCACCGGCACCAGAGGCAGCCGTTTGCGTCCCGAGTCCTGGCCGAACGGCCCGTCGCCGCCCATGCCGGGGCCGCCGTCGGTGTCGAGGCTGCACGTGTCCGGCAGGGCGGACGCCTCCAGCCGGTGCGCGTCCCCCACGGCCGCCGTCGGGATCACGTACCGCTCCTCGTACTTGGCGATCGCCAGCAGCCGGTACATCTCCTGGATCTCCTCGGGCCGCATGCCGACGCCCTCGCACACGGCCGGATCGGGGTCCTCGCCGAGATTGACCGACCGCATGTGGGCGCGCATCGCCGCCAGCTTCTCCAGCGAGGCCCGCACCGGTCCGGTGTCACCGGCCGTGAACAGCTCGGCCAGGTACTCCAGCGGAATGCGCAGCGTGTCGATCGCGCCGAACAGGTTGTCCGCGTCCTCGCCGTCGTGCCCGGTCTCCGTCAGCGCGTCCACGACCGGCGACAGCGGCGGGATGTACCAGACCATCGGCATCGTGCGGTATTCGGGATGCAGGGGCAGCGCGACCCGGTACTTGCCGACCAGCGCGTGCACGGGGGAGCGCCGGGCCGCCTCGATCCAGTCGAACGGGATCCCCGCCTCCTCGGCGGCCCGCCGCACGCCGGGGTCCTCGGGGTCGAGGAAGACGCCCAACTGCGCCTCGTACAAGTCGTGTTCATCCGGTGTCTCGGCGGCCGCGGTCACCTTGTCGGCGTCGTAGAGGACGACCCCCAGGTACCTGAGCCGCCCCACGCAGGTCTCCGAGCAGACGGTGGGCTGGCCCACCTCGATGCGCGGGTAGCAGAAGGTGCACTTCTCGGCCTTGCCGGTGCGGTGGTTGAAGTACACCTTCTTGTACGGGCAGCCGGTCACGCACATCCGCCAGCCCCGGCAGCGGTCCTGGTCGACCAGGACGATGCCGTCCTCCGAGCGCTTGTACATCGCCCCGGACGGGCACGACGCCACGCACGACGGGTTCAGGCAGTGCTCGCAGATGCGCGGCAGGTAGAACATGAACGTCTCTTCGTAGGCGAACCGCACCTTCTCCGAGGCCTGTTGCCGGGTGCGCTCCACCATGGGGTCGAGGTCGCCGTAGGCGGGGGCGCCGCCGAGGCTGTCGTCCCAGTTCGAGGACCAGCCGATCTTCATGGGCTTGCCGTCGAGCTGCGAGAGGGGCCGCGCGACGGGGTAGTCGGTGCCGAGCGGGGCGTCGGTGAGGTTCTTGTAGTCGTACGTCCAGGGCTCGTAGTAGTCCTTGATCTCCGGGAGCCGCGGGTTGGAGAAGATCCCGGCGAGCTTCTTGAACCGGCCGCCCGCCTTGAGCTTCAGCGCGCCGCGCCGGTTCAGTTCCCAGCCGCCCCGCCACTTCTCCTGGTCCTCGTAGCGGCGCGGGTAGCCCTGTCCGGGGCGGGTCTCGACGTTGTTGAACCAGACGTACTCCATGCCCCGCCGGTTGGTCCACGCCTGCTTGCAGGTGACCGAACAGGTGTGGCAGCCGATGCACTTGTCGAGGTTCATGACCATCGCCACCTGGGCCATCGGGCGCATCAGTACTCGACCTCCTGGGAGCGGCGGCGGATCACCGTCACCTCGTCGCGCTGGTTGCCCGTCGGGCCCAGATAGTTGAACGCCCAGGACAACTGGGCGTAGCCGCCGATGAGATGGGTCGGCTTGAGGAGCAGACGGGTGAGTGAGTTGTGGACGCCGCCGCGCTTCCCGGTCGTCTCCGTGAGCGGGACGTTGACCGTGCGTTCCTGGGCGTGGTGCATGAAGACCGTGCCGGGCGGCATGCGGTGCGAGACGATCGCGCGCGCCACGACGACGCCGTTGCGGTTGACCGCCTCGATCCAGTCGTCGTCGGCGACCCCGATCGCCGCCGCGTCCTCGACCGACATCCAGATGGTCTGACCGCCCCGGGACAGCGCCAGCATGAACAGGTTGTCCTGGTACTCGGAGTGGATGGACCACTTGTTGTGCGGGGTGAGGTAGCGGACCGTCACCTCGCGGTGCCCGTCGGGACCGAGCTGCGGTTCGCCGAACAGCCGGTGCATGTCCAGCGGCGGCCGGTACACGGGCAGCGCCTCGCCCAGCTCGTGCATCCAGTCGTGGTCGACGAAGAAGTGCTGCCGCCCGGTGAGGGTGTGCCAGGGCTTGAGGTGCTCGGTGTTGAGCGTGAACGCCGTGTAGCGCCGCCCGCCCGCCTCGCTGCCCGACCACTCCGGCGAGGTGATCACCGGCACGGGCGCCGCCTGGGTGTCGGCGTAGGTGATCCGCTTGCCCTCGTGTTCGGCGGCCAGGTGGGCCATCTCCTGCCCGGTCTTCGCCTCCAGGGTGTGGAAACCCTGGGTGGCCAGGCGGCCGTTGGTGGTACCGGACAGGGACAGGATGGTGTTGGCCGCCTTCACCGCCGTGTCCAGCGCCGGGCGCCCGTCGGCCGGGCCGCCGCGCACCGTGCCGTTCAGGTCCCGCAGCCGCGCCACCTCCTCGTCCGGCCGCAGCGTGATGCCCTTGGCGGGCAGCCCCTTGGCCTCCACCAGCGGACCCAGCGCCGCGAACTTCGCGCCGACCGCCGTGTAGTCGCGCTCCACGACGACGAGGTTCGGCATGGTCTTCCCCGGCTCGGGCTCGCACTCCCTGCGCCGCCAGTCCCGTACGACGCCGCCCGGCTGGGCGATCTCGCCCGGGGTGTCGTGCTGGAGCGGGGCCGCCACCAGGTCCTTGCGCACCCCGAGATGGTCCTCGGCCAGCTCGCTCAGCTTCTCCGCGAGGAGCTTGAAGGTGTCGAAGTCGGTGCGCGCCTGCCAGGGCGGGTTCACCGCCGGGGAGAAGGCGTGCACGTAGGGGTGCATGTCCGTGCTGGACAGGTCGTGCTTCTCGTACCAGGTCGCGGCGGGCAGCACCACGTCGGACAGCAGCGTGGACGAGGTGTGCCGGAAGTCCAGCGAAAGGAGCAGGTCGACCTTCCCCTCGGGCGCCTCCTCGTGCCAGACCACGTCCCGGGGCCGCTCGCCGGGCGCCGCCTCCTCGGCCCGCAGCGAGGACTGGGTGCCCAGCAGGTGCTTGGTGAAGTACTCGGCGCCCTTGCCGGACGAACCGAGCAGGTTGGCCCGCCACAGGGTCACGATCCGCGGCCAGTTCTCCGGCGCGTCCGGGTCCTCGCCCGCGAACTTCAGCGTCCCCGCCCGCAGTTCGGCCACCGCGTTCGCCACCGGGTCGCCGAAGGTCTCGCCCAGCTCCAGCGGGTTGCGGTCGAAGGTCGGATACGAGGGCATCCACCCCGTGCGCGCCGACAGCGCGAGACAGTCCGCGCCCGTCATCCCGGACAGCCGCCCCTCGCCCAGCGGGGAGGACAGCACATCGGCACGGAACCGGTCGTAGCGCCACTGGTCGGTGTTCAGGTACCAGTACCCGGTGCCGATCGCCTGGCGCGGTGGACGCGACCAGTCCGACGCGGCGGCCAGCGTCGCCCAGCCGGTCACCGGACGGCACTTCTCCTGGCCCACGTAGTGCGCCCAGCCGCCGCCGTTGCGGCCCTGGCAGCCGGTGAGCTGGAGCAGGGCCAAAAAGCCCCGGTAGATCGTCTCGGAGTGGAACCAGTGGTTGGTGCCCGCGCCCATCAGGATCATGCAGCGGCCCTTGGAGCGTTCGGCGGTGCGCGCGAACTCCCGGGCGATGCGGACGCAGGCCGCCGCCGGGACCGAGGTGTGGGTCTCCTGCCAGGCGGGGGTGGCGGGCGCGTCGGCGTCCTCGTACGACGCCGGCCAGTCGCCCGGCAGGTCCGGCCGTGCCACGCCGTACTGGGCCAGCATCAGGTCGAAGACCGTCGTCACCAGCGGCCCGGTCGCCCCGCCGAGGCGCGTCGCCGGCACCCCGCGGCGCAGGACGTCGCCGCGTCCCTGCCCGTGGGTGCCGCCCTCGGTGTCGAAGCGGGGGAGGAGTACCGCCACGCCCGAGGCCATCTCGTGGCCGTGCAGGCTCAGCCGGGGGCGTACGTCGCCCAGGTCCAGGTTCCACTTCCCCTGGTCGGCCTCGTTCCAGCGGAAGCCCAGCGAGCCGTTCGGGACCACCGCGCGGCCCGTCGCCTCGTCCAGCACGACCGTCTTCCAGCGGGCGTCGTCGCCGCCCTGCCCCAGGTCGGCGGCGCGCAGGAACTTGTCCGGCACGTACGCGCCGTCCCGCTCGGTCAGCGTCACCAGGAACGGCAGGTCGGTGAAGCGCCGTACGTAGTCGTCGAAGAACGGGGTGACGCGGTCGACGAAGAACTCCTTGAGCACCACGTGCCCCATCGCCATCGCCAGCGCGGCGTCCGTCCCGGGGTGCGGATGCAGCCACTGGTCGGCGAACTTGGTGTTGTCGGCGTAGTCGGGCGAGACCACGACTACCTTCTGGCCCCGGTAGCGGGCCTCCGCCATCCAGTGCGCGTCCGGTGTGCGGGTCACCGGCACGTTCGTACCCCACATGATCAGGTACGCCGCGTCCCACCAGTCGCCCGACTCCGGCACGTCCGTCTGGTCGCCGAAGACCTGCGGGGAGGCCACGGGCAGGTCGGCGTACCAGTCGTAGAACGACAGCATCGGGGCGCCGATCAGCGAGTGGAAGCGGGCGCCCGCCGCGTGCGACACCATCGACATCGCGGGGATGGGGGAGAAGCCCGCGATGCGGTCGGGGCCGTGGGTGCGGATCGTGTGCACGTGCGCGGCGGCGATCATCTCGACCGCCTCGTCCCAGCTCGCCCGGACCAGACCGCCCTTGCCGCGCGCCCGCTGGTAGCGCTGCCGGCGCTCCGGGTCGCCCTGGATGTCGGACCACGCCAGCACCGGGTCCGTCAGCCGGGCCTTCGCCTCCCGGTACATCTCCAGGAGCACCCCGCGCACGTACGGGTAGCGCACCCGGGTGGGGGAGTAGGTGTACCAGGAGAACGCCGCGCCCCGGGGGCAGCCGCGCGGCTCGTACTCGGGGCGGTCGGGGCCGACCGACGGGTAGTCCGTGGCCTGGGTCTCCCAGGTGATGATGCCGTCCTTGACGTACACGTTCCACCGGCACGAACCCGTGCAGTTCACGCCGTGCGTCGACGTCACGACCTTGTCGTGGCTCCAGCGGTCCCGGTAGAAGGCGTCCGACTCCCGCCCGCCGACCAGCCCGATGCTGTGCAGGTCGGGTGCGGCGGTGCCCGGCCGGAAGAACCGTCCCGCGCGCAGCAGCGCCGCGCCCGGCTCGGTGGGCGGTGTCCGCGTGTCGGTCACGTGCGCTCCCTTGCTCACCCGGTCCCGGGTGCTCGCCAGGCCCTGGTTCACGAACCTAGGGCCGGACGCGGGAGCGCACCTGTTCGCGGCGCCCGTACGGGTCAGAGAGCGCGGCGCCGGACGTACGGGTCAGAGAGCGGGGCGCCGGACGTACGGGTCAGAGAGCGGGTCGCCGGACGTACGGGTGAGAGGGCGGGGCGCCGGACGTACGGATCGGGGCCGGTCCGGTGCGCCGAGCGGGTCAGGGCTTGCGCGCCACGCCCGCGTACACCGGCACGATGCCCTCCGTCTGGGCCGCCACGTCCTCCGGGTCCGGCCGCCAGCCGGTGACCGGGATGATGCCGGGGCCCAGCAGCTCCAGACCGTCGAAGAAGCGCGCGAACTCGGTGAGGGAGCGCGGGTGGAAGGGCGTGCCGCCGCGGGCGAACAGCTCCGCGGCCTTCCCCACCGCCTCCGGATTCAGATCGGGCGTGACCTGCGAGAGGACCAGGTAGCTGCCCGGTGCGAGCACGTCCTTGTACCGCTGGAGCAGGCCGTGCACGTCGTCGCCGTCGGCCGCGTCGCCGAGGTAGTGGGTCAGGGCCACCAGCGACAGGGCGACGGGCCGGTCGAAGTCCAGGGACTCGCCCGCCAGCCGCAGGATCAGGTCCGGGTCCCGGACGTCCGCGTGGACGTACTCGGTGGCGCCCTCCGCCGAGCCGTGCAGCAGCGCCTCGGCGTGCCGGAGGACGATCGGGTCGTTGTCGGCGTAGACGACCCGCGACTCGGCGGCCACCGCCTGCGCCACCTGGTGCAGGTTCGGCTCGGTGGGGATGCCGGTGCCTATGTCCAGGAACTGGCGGATCCCGGCCTCGGCGAGGGTACGGACCGCCCGGTGCATGAACCGGCGGTTCGCGCGCGCCCCGCGCACCGCCGTGCCGTCCGCGGCGAGGATCCTGCGGGCCAGCTCCTCGTCCACCGGGTAGTTGTCCTTGCCGCCCAGCCACCAGTCGTAGACCCGGGCCGGGTGCGGCCTGCTGGTGTCGAGGGGCGCGGGCTCGGAACCGGTCATGCGGTGTCGTCTCCTCAGGGCTGGCTGTGTGGACTGCGTGCGGGTCGTCGCCGGTCAGAAGTTCTCGCGGTACGCGCGCAGGATCTTCTCGGTGCGCTGGGTCGAGGCGGCGCGCGCCGTCATGTGGTCCAGGACCTCCAGGTGCGCCGAGACCTCGGTGCGGGAGTCCAGGTACAGGGCGCCCGTCAGGTACTCGGTGAAGACCATGTCGGGCAGCTCCGGCTCCGCGAAGCGGAACAGGGTGAACGGCGCGTACGTCCCGGGGTGCGGCCCGTCCTCGAACTCGGCGACCTGGAGCGTCACCCGGTCCCGGCCGGCGAACTCCAGCAGCTTGTCGAGCTGCTCGCGCATCACCCGGCCGTGGATGCTCACCGGCCGCCGCAGCACCGTCTCGTCCATCACCACCCACAGGTGGGGCGGGTCCGGACGGTCGAGGAGGCGCTGCCGCTCCATGCGCAGGGACACGTGCCGCTCCACCGCGTCCGCGCCCGCGTTGCCGATCGTCCCGGCCTCCAGGACCGAGCGCGCGTAGTCCTCGGTCTGCAGCAGCCCGGGGACGAAGTGCGGCTCGTAGGACCGGACGATTCGCGCGGCGCCCTCCAGGCTCACGTACAGGCTGAACCAGTCCGGCAGCACGTCGTGGTACCGCTGCCACCAGCCCGGCTGGTTCGCCTCCTCGGCGAGCGCGACGAACGCCGCGACCTCGTCGGAGGCGACTCCGTACGTCGTCAGCAGTATCTGGACATACGGTATTTTCAGTGCGACCTCGGCCATTTCCATGCGCCGCACGGTCGCCGGGGCCACGCGGAGTACCTTGGCGGCCTCCTCGCGCTTGAGCCCCGCCGTCTCCCGCAGTTCCTGCAGCCGTCGGCCGAGGACCACCTGGCCCACGGTGGGTGCGGCCCGTCGCTCGCTCACGCCACGCCTCCCCAACGCGCCCAAGTCTCGTAGCAGTCTGTCATGTTCCTCTGTCAGTCTCACAGGGGTGTTCGTGGATCATTCTCGGACCGGACGCATGACCCGGCAGGTAATCGACCGTGTCCGTGCGGCGGGGGATCGTGGAGCCACCGGGTTCCGGTCCGGCGCACTCCGGCCCGGGACCCGGCCCGACCCCCAGCATCTCCGACCCGACGGAGGGTGACTCGTCATGTCCACGCACCAGCTTGCCGCACTCGCCCGTACGGCCGAACCGCGGCTGATGCTCCGCCGCTTCCTGGCCCTCGACGCGGCGGTGACCGGCGCCAACGCGCTCGCCTACCTCGCACTGTCCGGCCCGCTCGGCCGCTACCTCGGCGCCGGTTCCGGGCTGCTCCTCGCCCTCGGCGCCCTCCTCGCGGTGTACGCCGGGTGCGTGGGCCTGCTGGCCGCCCGCCCGCGACCCCGGGCGCTCGGCGTCCGGGCCGTCGTCGAGGCCAACCTGGCCTGGACGGCCGTCAGCTTCGTCGCGCTCGCCCTGTGGCTCACCCCCACCACGCCCGGGGCGGTGTGGACGGTGCTCCAGGCCCTCGTCGTCGCCGCGTTCGCGCTGCTCCAGTACGGAGCCCTGAGGCAGGATCAGGGCAGCAGCGTCTGAAGGTACTTGACCGTCGCCGGGTCGGCCGGGAGCAGCGTCTCGATGGCCAGCTCGGCGACCGTCACGTCCATCGGGGTGTTGAAGGTGGAGATGGACGAGATGAACGACAGGACGTGTCCCTCGTGCTCGATCTGCATCGGCAGCGCGAAGTACGGCACCGGTTCCTCCGGCTCGGCGCCCGGCGCGCTGTCCGGCACCGGATAGGCGGCCACCTCGTCGTACAGCTCCCGCAGCGGCCGCGAGCGGTGCAGGGCGATCTGCCGCTCCATCTGCTCCAGCAGGTGTCCGCGCCACTCGCGCAGGTTGCGGATGCGCGGCGCCAGGCCGTCCGGGTGCAGCGTCAGCCGGATCGCGTTCAGCGGCGGCGCGAGCAGGTGCTCGGCGACGCCGTCCATCAGCATCGCGATCCCCCGGTTGGCCGCCAGCACCTGGTACGTCGCGTCGACGACCAGCGCCGGATACGGCTCGTAGCCCCGGATCAGCCGCTCCATGCCGGCGCGCAGGACGCCCAGCGCGGGGTCGTCCAGCGGGGTTTCCGTGTAGTGCGGGGCGTAACCGGCCGCGAGCAGCAGCGCGTTGCGCTCGCGCACCGGGACGTCGAGGTGCTCGGCGAGGCGCAGCACCATCTCCTCGCTCGGCCGGGAACGGCCCGTCTCGACGAAACTGATGTGCCGGGCGGAGGAGTCGGCGCGCAGCGCCAGCTCCAGCTGGCTGACCCGCCGCCGCTCCCGCCAGGCACGCAGCATCGGGCCCACGCCCCGGTCGGTGGCGGGGGAGGTGCCGGACACGAGTGCGGTCATACCCCGGAACGGTAGTCGACGCCGGGGCGCGCCGGAGCGGCCGCGCTGTGGCAGGCTGGGGCGAACCCGCCCAGGAGAGGCGAACCCGCCCGGGAGAGGAGCGCAGCCCATGCCCGTCGAACCGCTGTCGCCGCAGGAGGTCGAGGAGCGGCTGGCCGCCCTGCCCGGCTGGTCCCTCGATGCCGGCCGCCTCACCCGCTCCTACCGGCTCGGCTCGCACTTCGCGGCGACCGCGATGGTCGTCCACGTCGCCCAGGTGCAGGAGGAGCTGGACCACCACTCCGACCTCACCCTCGGCTACCACACGGTCGCCCTCGCCGTGCACACCCACAGCGCGGGCGGCGCCGTCACCGAGAAGGACTTCGAGCTGGCCCGCAGGGTGGAGGATCTGGCCGCCGGTCACGGGGCACACTGACGGTGTGCTCGACTACGACAAGGAAGCGGAACGCTACGACGACTCCCGCGGCGGCGAGCCCCGGGCCGCGGCGGCCGCGGAGGGCGTGCTGAGCCTGGTGCCGCGGCAGGCCCGCCGTCTGCTCGACGTGGCCTGCGGCACCGGCATCGTCACCCGGCGGATCGCGGCCGGCCGCGACGGCCTGCGGGTGACCGGCGCCGACCTCGCCCCCGCCATGGCCCACCGCGCCGCCGCCCGGCTGCCCGGCGCCGTCGTCCTCGCCGACAGCCGTCGACTGCCCTTCGCCGACGGGGAGTTCGACGCCGTCACCAGCGTGTGGCTGCTGCACCTCGCCGGCGGCGCCGAGAGCGTGCGGGCGATCGTCGCCGAGTGCGCCCGCGTGCTGCGGCCCGGCGGGACCTATGTGACCACCGTCGACAAGGGCGCCTCGCACAACGTGGGCAGCGACATCGACGCCGTGCTCGCCGCCCGGCCGCCCGGCGTCGCGCACGACGCCGCCCACCTGGTCGAGGCGTACGCCCGCGAGCACGGCCTGGTTCCCGTCGGCGGGGCCCGCTTCACCGGACACGGCCAGGGTCGCAGCCCCCGCCGGACCGTCGCCGACCTGCGGCGCGGCTGGTTCGTCACGCTGCCGCCGGGCGAGCCGCTCGCGGAGGAGTTCGCCGCGCGCCTCGCGGGCCTGCCGGACCAGGACCGGCCCCGGCCCGACCCGGTCTTCACCCTCGCGGCGTTCCAGAAGTCCTCGGCGAAGGGCGGCAACCCGGCCGCCCCGGGCGGCGACTGAGAGGCGGAATCCATCCGCCCTCCAGGAGGTTCGCCCCGTGAGGCACCCCCACACCCACCCCCACACCCACCCCCACACCCACCCCCACACCCACCCCCACACCCACCCCCACACCCACCCCCACGCTCCCCACCCGCACCGCAGACGCCCACTCGCCCTGGCCGCGGCCCTCGCCGCCGCCGGGCTCCTCGGCGCGGGCCTGACGACGCTGGCCCCCGACACCGCCGAGGCCGCCACGGCACGCCAGGTCGAGGCCCTGGACCGGGGCGTCGTCAGCGTCCACACCGGCGACGGGAACCTGGTCGGCTGGCGCTGGCTGGGCACCGACCCGGACAACGTCGCGTTCAACGTCTACCGGGCCGGTACGAAGGTCAACTCCAGCCCCGTCACCGGCTCCACCACCTACTTCCACTCCGGCGCGCCCTCCCACGCCGACTACACCGTCCGCGCGGTCGTGAACGGCACGGAGCAGGGCGACTCCGTCCACGCGATCCAGTTCCGCGCCGGCTACAAGGACGTGCCGATCAGCCCGCCGGCCGGCGGCACCACCCCCGACGGCGTCTCCTACACCTACGAGGCCAACGACGCCTCCGTCGGCGACCTCGACGGCGACGGCGCGCTCGACCTCGTCCTCAAGTGGCAGCCCACCAACGCCAAGGACAACTCCCAGTCCGGCTACACCGGCAACACGATCGTCGACGGCATCAAGCTCGACGGCACCCGCCTGTGGCGCGTCGACCTGGGCCGCAACATCCGCTCCGGCGCCCACTACACCCAGTTCCAGGTGTACGACTACGACGGCGACGGCCGGGCCGAGGTCGCCATGAAGACCGCCGACGGTACGAAGGACGGCACCGGCACGGTCATCGGCAGCTCCTCGGCCGACTACCGCAACTCCAGCGGCTACGTCCTGTCGGGCCCCGAATACCTCACCATGTTCAACGGCCTGACCGGCAAGGCCATGGGCACCGTCGACTACGTCCCCGCCCGGGGCTCGGTCTCCTCCTGGGGCGACTCCTACGGCAACCGCGTCGACCGGTTCCTGGCGGGCACGGCGTACCTGGACGGCGCCCGCCCCTCCGTGATCATGGCGCGCGGGTACTACACGCGCACGGTGATCGCGGCCTGGGACTGGCGGAACGGGCAGTTCACCCGCCGCTGGACCTTCGACACCAACTCCTCCACCAACAGCGGCAAGGGCTACGACGGCCAGGGCAACCACCAGCTCTCCGTCGCGGACGTCGACGGCGACGGCCGGGACGAGATCGTCTACGGCGCGATGGCCGTCGACGACAACGGCTACGCCCTGTGGACCACCCGCAACGGCCACGGCGACGCCATGCACGTCGGCGACCTCGACCCGTCCCGCGCGGGCCTGGAGGAGTTCAAGGTCGACGAGGACGGCTCGAAGCCCTCGTCGTACATGGCGGACGCGCGCACGGGTCAGATCCTCTGGTCCACCGGCGCGAGCGGCGACAACGGCCGCGGCGTCGCCGGGGACATCTGGCCGGGCAGCGCGGGCGCCGAGTCCTGGTCGTCCGCCGAGAGCGGCATCCGCAACCCCAAGGGCACCGTCGTCAGCAGCCGCAAGCCCTCCAGCGCCAACTTCCTGTCCTGGTGGGACGGCGACACCGGCCGCGAACTCCTCGACGGCACCCACGTCGACAAGTACGGCACCTCGGGCGACACCCGCCTGCTCACCGGCTCCGGCGTCGCCTCCAACAACGGCACCAAGGCCACCCCGGTCCTGGCCGGCGACATCCTCGGCGACTGGCGCGAGGAGGTCGTCTGGCGCACGTCGAACAACACGGCCCTGCGCATCTACTCCACCCCCTACGACACGGACACCCGCATCACGACCCTCCTCCACGACACCCAGTACCGCACCGCCCTGTCCTGGCAGAACACCGCCTACAACCAGCCCCCGCACCCGAGCTTCTTCCTTGGCAGTGGCATGGCGACGGCGCCGCGGCCGTCGGTCTACACCCCCTGAACAACGATGGGGCGTGCACCCCGGCCTTCCCGGCGTGCACGCCCCACCCCTGGCTCAGCCGACCTCGCAGCTCCGCTCGCCCAGCGTGAACGAATCCGGATCCGTGTTGGCCCCCGACCAGTTGCCCGTGAAGCCGAAGCTCACCGAGGAGCCCGGCGCCACACCGGTGTTCCAGCCGACGTTCTTCGCCGTCACCGTCGTACCCGACTGGGTGTGCTCGGCGTTCCACATCTGCGTGACCTTCTGGTCGCCGGGGAACGACCAGTCGAGGGACCAGCCGTTCCAGGGCGAGGTGCCGGTGTTGGTGAGGCGGACGTCCGCCCGGAAGCCGCCCGACCACTGGTTCGTGACCGTGTACGTCACCTCGCAGGCGCCGGTGGGGGTGGGATCGGGGCCGGGACCCGGATCGGTGCCCCCGCCCGTGTCCGAGGTGTCGCCGTAGATCACGCCGCGGCCGTTGGTCGCCACGTACACCCGGCCGTACACCCGCGGGTCGCCGGTGATGGCGGCGCCGGTCCAGCCCCACTGGTGGGTGTCGTCGTTGACGCGGATCCAGGTCGCGCCCTCGTCGGTGGAGCGGAAGATGCCGCGCACCCCGCCGATCTTCGCGCTGGTGAAGAGGGTCTGGTACGACGCGCCCGGGGCCGCCTTGCCGAAGCCGACGGTGTCCGCCGCGTCGACGCCCGGCAGCTTGGCGAAGCTCGCGCCGCCGTCCGTCGAGTGCCAAAGGCCGTACGGACCGTCCGTCGCCCCGCCGGCCAGCCAGACGTCGCCCTCCCCGCCCGGCAGCGCCTTGAAGCGGACGCTGTCACCGGCGGGCAGCCCGGTCGCCGCCGAGGCGGTGAAGGTCGCGCCGCCGTCCGTACTGACGTAGAACGTCCCGGACTTGAAGCCGTAGAAGGTCGTGGGGTTCACCCGGTCCGACTCGACGACCGCGCCCGCCGGGATGCCCGTCGACGCCTGCCAGGACGTGCCGAAGCCCGTCGTGTACTGCACATCCGTGCCCTCCGGGCTCCACACGAAGCGGCTGCCGTCCGCGCCCGCCGCGACCGTGCCGCCGCCGCTCACCCCGGACGGGTCGGTGCCGCCGAACCAGTTGGCGCCGTTGTCCGTGGAGAACGCGATGTGCGGACCGGAGTCGAGATTGCCCGCCCGGACCACGACGTCCGGCTTCGTCTCCGCGAAGTCCAGGCTCGTCGTGGAGGTGAAGTTCGGCGAGGTGTACATCATCGACGGGACCTCGGTCAGGCTGGTGTGCCGGAAGCCGCCGACGTCACCCAGCGCGCTGAGCAGCGGGGCGCCGGACGGGGGAGCGGCCAGGTCGTTGACGGCCGTCTCCTCCAGGCCGCGCACCATGGGCTCCACGGCGAACGTGCCGCTCTCGTCGTCCCAGTTCGTCAGGTTCTCGGTGCCGTAGATCGTGGCGCCCGTGCCGTACATCATCCGGTCCGAGTCGAACGGGTCGATCTCCAGCGCCTCCGTCATCCAGCCCAGCTTCGGGGTCTGCTCGGGCGGCGTCGGGTTCGCGCCCCAGGTGAGCCACGGAGACGAGGAGACGTCCATCGTGTAGCGGTTCTCGCGGTCCGGGTACGAGGTGTAGCTCCATGCCTGGGACCACGTCGCGCCGCTGTCCGTCGAGCGGAAGATCTGCGTGTCCGGCCACCACGAGCTGTACGCGGTCGCCATCACCGTCCCCGGGTGCTGCCGGTCGACGGTCAAGCCGCTGAAGCCGTAGTACGTGTCCGCCTCCGCGGCCGGGCTGATGTCCGTCCAGGTCCCGGTCGTCGTCGCGTACCGGTACAGCCGGCCCTTGCCGCCGTCGTACGGGCCGCCCGTGTCGCTGTAGGCGAGGTACAGGTAGCCGTTCTCCGCGTCCAGCACGCCCTTGTGGGCCAGGTAACCCGTGGGCTGGCCGGCGAGCCGCTCCCAGGTCGCGCCCGCGTCGGTGGAGCGGTAGACCGCGTTCTCCTTGTCGGCGACCCCGACGTAGACGGTCCGCGTGGCTGTACCCGCACCGCCCGTCGACTCGTCGAAGGTGACCCAGGTGATGCCCTGGTTGTCGGAGGCGTAGCCGGACGTGTCGCCCGGGTCCTGGGCGTAGTTGCCCGGGTTCGGGAAGGCCGTCACCTCGGACCAGGTGACGCCCGCGTCGGTGGACCGCCACAGTCCGTGGCCGCTGGGGGCGCCCAGGTACAGCACGTCGTTGTCGTGCGGATCCACGGCCAGGCGCTCGCCCATGCCGCGGCCGGGCATGTTGCCGCCCAGCTTGAACGGCAGGTCCGTCTTCTCCCAGGTCGCGCCCCGGTCGCCGGAGCGCAGCACCGCGCCGTTCGTCGGGTCCCAGTCGTTGGTGTACGTGCCGACCGCCGCGTAGACCCGGTCGGGGTCGACGGCGTCGGAGGCGACGCTGACCACGCTCGTGTGGCCCCAGTCGTCCCAGCCGACGTGGTCCAGGAGCGGCGTCCAGGTGTGGGACGACTCCTGCCAGCGGTAGGCGCCGCCGATGTCGGTGCGGGCGTAGGCCAGGTCCTTCTCGGTCCGGTTGAAGACGATGCCGGGGACGAAGCCGCCGCCGTCGATGCGGGCGTTCTTCCAGGTGTAGCCGTCGGCGGCGCCGGCCGCCCGCGGTACCGGCTCGGCGGCCGTCGCCGTGGGCGGACTGCCGGCGAGCAGGCCGGCCGCGAGGGCCAGCAGCACGGTGAGGATCCGGGTTCTTCGCACGGTGGGGAACCGTCCTTCCGTCAGGAACAGAACACATGCGAGGACCGGGCGGCCTCAGGCGTGGGCAGGGGCCGCCCGGTCGGTTGGTCCCGTCGTCCGGTGACGAGACCGATTACGCGGAGCCGTCAAGCGCTACCGGGAAAGAGACGGTGCCCACAGCGCCCCTGCAAGGGGCGCGGGGAACTGCGCGACCAGCCACACTCAGCCCGCAGCCAAAAACCGCTCAACCCGCGGAGCGCTCCGCGGGGGCTATTCCAGTAGCTCCGCGTACGAACCCATGGCGAGGGCTATGTCCGCCTGGGCCCAGAACCGGTGGTACGTGAACGTGGGCGCGGAGCCGCCCTGGAGATAGCTCTCGATCTTCGACCACGCCGGGTCGTCCTGGTAGAAGGAGCGGATCGAGGCGAAGGTCGACGACGCGTCGACCGTGTCGCCGTTCGGCATGGTGCCGCTCCAGCCGCTCGGGACGTAGATCCCGTCGTCGAACCGGTTGTAGTCGGCGCGGGTCTCCGGGACGGCGATGCCGAGCGCGTCCTGGTTGTTCTCCCACATGCCATCCAGCAGCGCCTTGGCGGTCGAGGCCGCCTCGGTGTCGCCCGAGCGGTCGGCGTAGTACGTCAGGGTCTTGGCGTACGCCGCCGCCACACCGACGTCGTTGGTGTAGTCCGCCACCTCGACGTGCAGGCCGCCGTTGTCACCCGGGGACGAGGCGTTCCAGGTGTCGGGCTGACCGGACCACTGGAGCGTTGAGGGGATCAGGAAGGTGCCGTCCGGGTTGACGGTCGTCTCCGACAGCGCCCAGTCGACCCACTTGTCCAGGACCGCCTTGGCGTCGGCGTCACCGCTCTGCTGGTAGTACTCGGCGACCCGCTCCATGGACCACGCCTGGAAGCCGAACCACTGGTTGGACGGCGGGTCGTGGTACACCGGCTTCTCGTCGTAGTACATGCCGTAGAAGGTCGGCGTACCGGCCGGCGGCGTCGCGTAGCGGCCCGCCCAGCTGTTGGTGGCGCCGCCCGCGATGGCACCCTCGTCGGACTGCAGCCAGCGGTAGAACTCCACCTGCCGGTCCAGGGACTTGGCCCAGTCGGACTGGCCCGTCGCCGACTTCGGCTTCAGGTCGGCGTCCGTGCTCAGCGCGTACGCGGCCAGCGGGTTCTGGTAGCCGCCGTGGGTGTGGCTGGAGCCGATGCGCCAGGCCCAGCCCGCCGAGGTGTCCACCGCGCCGCCCCAGGCGTAGTACCAGGACAGCAGGTAGTGCGAGGAGTCCTTGCCGGTACCGGCCGGGCAGGCCGTCGGCCCGACGCAGTCGCCGACCTTCTTGAAGTACTTGTCGAACATGGCGTAGCGCAGGTAGTCGCCCATCTTCGCGGCCTTGTCCAGAGTCGCGGAGATCTCGTCGCCCTTGCCCTGCTCCCCGGCCCAGATGTCCGCCCAGTACGCGGCCTGCACGGCGCGCGCGTCGGCGTCCGGGGCGTTGGTGAACTTCCACTGCTTGGCGTAGGAGGCGTCACCGGTGAACAGGTCCAGGTAGCCGTTCTTGCCGCCGTACTTGAAGGCGTCGCAGGTCGGCTGCGGCACCGTCTCCCACACCGACTCCTGCGCGCCGCGCTGGAAGGTGTTGATGTAGGAGGGCCCGGTGTCCGAGGGGCCGGCCTCGCAGTTGCCGGGCGAGTTGCCGTAGCCGTAGGTGTTGTCGACGTCCTGGAGCCAGTGCATGCCGTAGACGTCGTCCGTGCCGTACGCCGACTTCAGCTCACCGGCGATCGGGTCGGAGCCCACCGACACGGTGCCGTCCAGCGGCGCCGGGTACTCGTTCGGCGTGTCCAGCTCGGGCGCGTAGGTGGCCGGCTTGGCGGCGTTGTAGGAGGAGTTGGTCGGCTGGTCGGCGTGGGTGGGGATCATGTACGTCTCCATGATCTCCCAGGCGTTGTTGAACCGGGTCCAGTCGCCGGTCACCTTGCCGTACATGGCCTGGAGCCACAGCAGGTAGCTGTACGCCTCCGACGTGGTCTCGTGGCCGTGGTCGGGCGCCTCGACGATGAGGGTCTCCACCGAGTGGTAGGGGATGCCCTCGGGCGAGAAGTAGCCGTTCGCCGGGTCGGTGATCTTGCCGTACAGCTCCAGGAAGCGGGCGTCGTAGTCCTTCGCCGCCGCCAGCTGGGTCACGGTGACCGCGGCCTTGCCGTGGCCCGGGGCCGTCGACTCGAAGACCGCCGAGCCGCTGCCGGAGGCGTCCGCCGAGACGGTCACCCGCTGGGCGGTGTCCCAGTTGGACGGGGTGAAGGTGAGGCTCGCGCCGCCGGTCAGCGTCAGGCCCGTGTTGCCGCTCGCGCGGGAGGTCGCGACGGTCACGTTCGCCGTCGGCTGCTCCGAGAGCTTGACCTCGTACGTCCCCGACTCGCCCTGTTGGACGCCGAGTTGGCCCGGCGACGCGACCACGGTCGGCCCGGCGGCCACCGTGACGCCGACCGGGGTCGAGTCCGCGGAGGCACCCATGCTGTCGTAGGCCTTCGCCACCAGAGAATGACTGCCCACGGTCAAGCCGGAGGCGGAGTGCGTGTAGGGCGAGCTGGTGTCGGTGCCCAGCAGGGTGGCGTCGTCGTAGAACTCCACCTTGCTGATCGTGGCGCCGTCGGCGGCGGCCGCCGTGGCCGCCAGTGGCACCGCCTCGCCCCGCGAGTACACGGCGCCCGCCTCCGGGCTGGTCAGCACGGTGATCGGCGGCTGGTGCGCGCCGGTGCAGGAGGTGCCGTTGACCGCGAAGTCGGTGGGCGCGGCGTTGCTGCCGCTGTACGTGAACTGCCCGCCGGTGGAGACGGCGGCCCCGGCGGCGATCCGCGCGTTGTACGAGGCGCTCTTCACGGTGACGTTCCGGCCGGACTGGGACCAGGTGCCGTTCCAGCCGTTCGTGAGCTTCTGGTTGCCCGCGTAGGAGTAGGTCAGCGTCCAGCCGTCGATGGCGTCGGTGCCGTGGTTGGTCAGCGTCAGCTCCGCGGTGAAGCCGGCGCCCCAGTCGTTGGTCTTGTAGTCCACGCTGCACTGAAGTGCGGCCGCCTGGGCCGGAGTTGAACCTGTGCCCAGCATCGTGAGGGGGAGTGCGAGGGCCGCCAGCGCGGCGGTCCACCAGCGCCGCGCGGTGCGGCGTCTGAGTCTGTGTCCTGAGTGCATGGTGCTGGTTCCTCCTTGCGGCTCGGGGAGGGGTGGGGGAGGAGCAACAAGCCTTGAACCAGTGGGAGCGCTCCCATAGTGAGGAGGGTGCCTGGTGCGGTCAAGATGTGTGAACAGTCGAAAAGATTCGACAGGTTCGACGGGGAGAAAGTCGGTAACTCCTCTGTTCTTTGCCGTCACTTGGCGCTACCTTCGCTGCACCAGTGGGAGCGGTTCCACCAGTCGACGCGTCCGTCACGGCGCGCCCGAACTGCAAGGAGTCGCTCATGCGCCACCCCCCGTTCCACCCCCCGCGTTCAGGACTTTTAGCCGTTGCCGCAGCCGTGGCCGCTACGTGTCCGACGCCTCGCCGGCCCGTGTGCCGGATCGCTCACCCCTCGGGCCGTTCCACCGTGCCCGCGGGCCGTTCCTGACCTCCGATCACGACGGCACCCCCATGCCGATCGGCAGCGGGCCGCACCGGCACGGGCGCGGCCCGGGACGACAGCAGCACCCCCACGAAAGAAGGAACCCGCACTCATGACCCGTACCAGAACCGCGATGCTCGCCGCCCTCACCCTGGTCGCCGGCGCCTCGGGCACGGCACTGGCCGCCCACTCGGCGAGCGCCGGGGCCGCGGCCGCCGCCTGCACCGTCGACTACCAGGTGCAGAACGACTGGGGAAGCGGATTCACCGCTGCCGTGACCGTCACCAACAACGGTGCCGCCACGTCCAACTGGTCGCTGGGATGGACCTACGCAGGCAGCCAGAAGGTCACCAACAGCTGGAACGCGAAGGTCACTCAGAGCGGTGCCGCCGTCACCGCGGCCAACGAGTCCTACAACGGCACCCTGTCCACGGGCGGTTCGGCGAGCTTCGGCTTCCAGGGCACCTACAGCGGCAGCAACGCGATCCCGGCCACCTTCACCCTCAACGGCGTGACCTGCAACGTCGACGGCGGAACCGACCCCACGGACCCGCCCACCGATCCGACCGACCCGCCGACCGACCCCACCGGCCCGGGCGACCGGGTGGACAACCCCTACGACGGCGCCCAGGTCTACGTGAACCCCGAGTGGTCCGCCAACGCCGCCGCCGAACCCGGCGGTGACCGCATCGCCGACGAGCCGACCGGGGTGTGGCTCGACCGGATCGCCGCCATCGAGGGCGCGAACGGCGGCATGGGGCTGCGCGACCACCTGGACGCGGCGCTGGAGCAGAAGGGCTCCGGCGAGATGGTCGTCCAGCTGGTCATCTACAACCTGCCGGGGCGCGACTGTGCCGCCCTCGCCTCCAACGGCGAGCTGGGCCCGACCGAGATCGACCGGTACAAGACCGAGTACATCGACCCGATCGCCGAGATCCTCGCCGACTCGAAGTACGCAGACCTCCGGATCGTCACGACGGTCGAGATCGACTCGCTGCCCAACCTGATCACCAATGTCTCCGGGCGGCCGACCGTCACGGAGAACTGCGACATCATGAAGGCCAACGGCAACTACCAGAAGGGCGTCGGCTACGCCCTGAACAAGCTCGGCGACGCCGGCAACGTCTACAACTACGTCGACGCCGGCCACCACGGCTGGCTCGGCTGGGACAGCAACTTCGGCCCCTCCGCCGAGATGTTCAAGACCGCCGCCACCACCGAGGGCGCGACCCTCGACGACGTGCACGGCTTCATCGTCAACACCGCCAACTACAGCGCCCTGAAGGAGGAGAACTTCAAGATCACGGACTCGGTGAACGGGACCTCCGTGCGCCAGTCCGACTGGGTCGACTGGAACCAGTACACCGACGAGCTGTCCTACGCCCAGGCCATGCGCGACAAGCTGGTCTCGCTCGGCTTCGACCAGAACCTCGGCATGCTGATCGACACCTCCCGCAACGGCTGGGGCGGCGCCGACCGGCCCACCGGACCGGGCGCGACGACCGACGTGAACACCTACGTGAACGGCGGGCGCTACGACCGCCGCATCCACCTCGGCAACTGGTGCAACCAGTCCGGAGCGGGCCTCGGCGAGCGCCCGCAGGCCAGCCCCGCCGCCGGGATCGACGCGTACGTGTGGATGAAGCCCCCGGGCGAGTCCGACGGCTCCAGCAAGCTGATCGACAACCCGGACGGCAAGGGCTTCGACCGGATGTGCGACCCCACCTACACGGGCAACGAGCGCAACGGCAACAACATGTCGGGCGCCCTGCCCGACGCCCCGATCTCGGGGGCCTGGTTCTCCGCGCAGTTCCAGGAGCTGATGAAGAACGCCTACCCGCCCCTGTCGTGAGCGGGTTCCCGCGCGCGCGACGCGGGTGAACCGCCGGGGTCCGGTCCTTGCGGGCCGGGCCCCGGCGGCCGCCACTTTTTTGCGGGAGCGGCAACACCGGTTGCCCCCGGCCGGTGAGTCGTCGCACGCTGGCGGCACCGCGAACGGGAGGCTACCGGCATGGCGCACGACCACCACCACGACACACACGACCCCGCCCACCAGCAGGGACACGGACAGGGACACGGACACGGACACGGGCACGCGCACGACCACGCCGACATCGACTGGTCCGAGATGGCCCCGCACCTGGAGGCGCAGGCCGAGCTGTACACGCCGCTGTACCGGCAGGCCCTGTCCTGGCTGGCCGGCGAGGTCACGGAGCCCGGTCTGATCGTCGACGTCGGCAGCGGACCCGGCGTCGTCTCGTCCCTGTTCGCCGACACCTTCCCCGGCGCCCGCGTGGTCGCCGCGGACGGCGCCGGACCGCTCCTGGACCGGGCCCGCGCCCGCGCCGAGCGGCTCGGGTTCGGCGACCGCTTCGGCACCCTCGCCGGGGACCTGCCCGGCGCACTGGCCGAGCTGGACTACCCCGCCGACCTGATGTGGGCCAGCCAGAGCCTGCACCACCTCCCCGACCAGCGTGCCGCCCTCGCCGCGCTCGGCGGGCACCTCGCGCCCGGCGGCACCCTGGCGATCCTGGAGGGCGGACTGCCCGCCCGGTTCCTGCCCCGCGACATCGGGACCGGACGCCCCGGGCTCCAGGCCAGGATCCGCGCAGTGGAGGAGGACGCGTTCGCCGAGATGCGCGCGGACCTGCCGGACTCCGTGGACGAGGCCGAGGACTGGCCCGCGATGCTGACGGCCGCCGGACTGAAGCACACCGGCACCCGCAGCTTCCTGCTCGACCTGCCCGCGCCCCTCTCCGACGAGGCTCGCGACTACGTCACCACGTCACTGTCCCGGCTGCGCGAGCGGATCGGCGAGCGCCTGGACGCCGGGGACCGCGCCACCCTGGACCGGCTGCTCGACCCCGCCGACGAGGCGGGCGTGCACCGCCGCCAGGACCTGTTCGTACTGGTGGCGCACACCGTCTACACGGCGGTACGGCCGGTCTGAGGCCGCCGCCGGGGCTCGCGCTTGACTTCGAGAGCGCTCCAAGTGATGGACTCCCCGCTGTCCGTGAGAGAAGCAGGAACAGACACAGGGGGACTCATGACCGACACACCGGTCACGCTCATCACCGGCGGCGGCAGCGGCATCGGAGCCGCCGTCGCCCGGCGGCTGCTGGACGCGGGGCAGCGGGTGGCCGTCACCGGGCGCGGGGAGGCGAGGCTGCGGGCGTTCAGCGCGGAACTCGGTGACCCCGAGGGCCTGCTGACGATTCGGGGCAGTGCCGCCGAGCATGCACAGGTGGCCGCCGCGGTCGAGACCACGCTCAAGGAGTTCGGCCGTCTCGACACGGTCGTCGCCAACGCCGGTTTCGCCACCCACGACTCGGTCGCCGAGGGCGACCCCGCGGGCTGGACCGAGATGGTGCTGACCAACGTCCTGGGCCCGGCCCTGCTGATCAGGGCCTCCATCGACGCGCTCAAGGAGAGCCGCGGACGGATCGTGCTGGTGGGCAGCGTCGCCGGTTTCGTGAACACGCCGGGCAACATCTACGGCGCCACCAAGTGGGCCGTGACCGGTCTCGCCGAGAACACCCGGCGCGAGGTGACGCAGTGGGGCGTGGGCGTGACCCTGATCGCGCCCGGCCGGGTGGAGACGCCGTTCTGGGACGGCGCCGACGGCCTGCCGCCCGGCGAGCTGCTCACCGCCGGCCAGATCGCCGACTCGGTCGTCTGGGCCATGACCCAGCCCGCCGGGGTCGACGTCAACACCGTGGTCGTACGGCCGCTGGGGCAGCCCAACTGACACGGCGAGAGGGGCCCGGCCGCGCACGCGGCCCGGGCCCCTCTCCCCGTGTGTGCCACTCAGGAGTTGACGTCCGCCGGGTCCGAGCCCAGCCGGCGGTCCTCGTTGAGCGCGCTGATCGCCGCGAGGTCCTCGGTGTCCAGGCTGAAGCCGAACACGTCGAGGTTCTCCTTGATCCGGGACGGCGTCACGGACTTCGGAATCACCACGTTGCCCAGCTGGAGGTGCCAGCGCAGCACGACCTGGGCCGGGGTGCGCCCGTGCTTCTGGGCGATCGCGACGATCGCCGGGATGTCCAGGATGCCCTTGCCGGAGCCGAGCGGGGACCAGGCCTCGGTGGCGATGCCCTGCTCCGCGTGCACCTCGCGGGCGGCGTGCTGCTGCAGGTGCGGGTGCAGCTCGATCTGGTTGACGGCCGGGATCACCGACGTCTCGGCGGTCAGCCGCTCCAGGTGCTCCGGCAGGAAGTTGGACACGCCGATGGCGCGGACCCGGCCGTCGGCCAAGAGCTTCTCGAACGCCTTGTAGCTGTCGACGTACTTCTCCCTGGCCGGCATGGGCCAGTGGATCAGGTAGAGGTCGAGGTACTCCAGGCCGAGCTTCGCCATCGAGGTGTCGAAGGCGCGGAGGGTGGAGTCGTACCCCTGGTCGCTGTTCCAGAGCTTGGTGGTGACGAAGAGGTCCTCGCGGGCCAGACCGGAGGCGGCGATCGCCCGGCCGGTGCCCTCTTCATTGCCGTAGATCGCCGCTGTGTCGATGCTGCGGTACCCGGCCTCCAGGGCCAGGGCGACCGCGGTCTGCGCCTCGTCGTCCGGCACCTGCCAGACGCCGAAGCCCAGCTGGGGCATCTCGACGCCGTTGTTCAGGATGATCGGGGGGACCTTGCTGCTCACGAGCTCTTGATCCTTCGGTTGTGGTCAGGTGGTACTCATATCGTCAACGATCACGAGCCCGGACGCATTCCTGACCGTGGAACTCACGCTGTGTAAAGGGCCGCGACCTCGGTGCCGTAGGCGTTCTCGATGGCCTTGCGCTTCAGCTTCAGCGAGGGGGTGAGCAGCCCGTGCTCCTCGGTGAACGGCTGGGCGAGGATGCGAAAGGTGCGGATCGACTCGGCCTGGGACACCAGCGTGTTGGCCGCGACGACCGCGCGCCGCACCTCCGTCTCCAGGTCGGCGTCGTGCACCAGGTCGGCCGGCGCCATCTGCGGCTTGTTGCGCATCGTCAGCCAGTGCTCGACCGCCTCCTGGTCCAGCGTGATGAGGGCGGCGACGTAGGGCCGGTCGTTGCCGACGACGATGCACTGGTTGACCAGCGGATGGTCGCGCACCCGCTCCTCCAGCAGGCCCGGGGAGACGCTCTTGCCACCGGAGGTCACCAGGATCTCCTTCTTGCGGCCCGTGATGGTGAGGTAGCCGTCCTCGTCCAGCGAGCCCAGGTCGCCGGTGGCCAGCCAGCCGTCGTGCAGGGTCTCGTCGGTGGCCTTGGGGTTGTTCAGGTACCCCTCGAAGACGTTGTCGCCGTTGAGCCAGATCTCGCCGTCGTCCGCGATGTGCACGGTCATGCCCGGTATCGGCTGCCCGACGGTGCCGTAGCGGGTGCGCTCGGGCGGGTTGGCGGTGGCGGCGGCCGTGGACTCGGTCAGGCCGTAGCCCTCGTAGATCTGCACGCCCGCGCCCGCGAAGAACAGTCCCAGCCGCCGGTCCATCGCCGAGCCGCCCGACATGGCGTTGCGGATGCGCCCGCCCATCGCGGCCCGCACCTTGGCGTAGACGAGCTTGTCGAAGAGCTGGTGCTGCATCCGCAGCCCCGCCGAGGGTCCCGGTCCGGTGCCCCAGGCCTTCGCCTCCACCGCCTCCGCGTACTTCACGGCCACGTCCACGGCCTTCTCGAAGGGACCGGCCTTCCCCTCCTTCTCCGCCTTGCGCCGCGCCGCGTTGAACACCTTCTCGAAGATGTACGGCACCGCCAGGATGAAGGTCGGCCGGAAGGCGGCCAGGTCGGGCAGCAGCGCCGCGGCGTTGAGCTGCGGCTGGTGGCCGAAGCGGACCCGGCCGCGGATCGCCGCGACCTCCACCATCCGCCCGAAGACGTGCGCGAGCGGCAGGAAGAGCAGCGTCGCCGCCTCGTCGCCCCGCTTGGAGTGGAACACCGGCTCCCAGCGCGCGATGACGGTGTCCGCCTCGTACATGAAGTTGCCGTGGGTCAGGACGCAGCCCTTGGGGCGGCCGGTGGTGCCCGAGGTGTAGATGACGGTGGCGACCGACTCCGGTGTGACCGCCTTGCGGTGCCGGTGGACCACCTCGTCGTCGAGGTGCGCGCCCGCGTCGTACAGCTCCTGCACGACTCCGGAGTCCAGCTGCCACAGGCCGCGCAGGTGCGGCAGCCGGTCGATGACGGTGGCGATCGTCATGGCGTGGTCCTCGTGCTCCACGACCGCGGCCGTCACCTCGGCGTCGTAGAGCATCCACATGCACTGCTCGGCCGAGGAGGTCGGGTAGACCGGCACCACCTGGGCGCCGATCGTCCACAGGGCGAAGTCGAACAGGGTCCACTCGTAGCGGGTGCGGGACATGATGGCGACCCGGTCGCCGAAGCGGATGCCCTGGGCCAGCAGCCCCTTGGCGAGGGCCAGCACCTCGTCGCGGAAGGCACCGGCGGTGACGTCCCGCCACTGCCCGGCCTCGTCCTTGCGGCCGAGCGCGATGTGCCGCGGATCCTCCCGGGCATGCTCGAAGACGACGTCGGCCAGACCGCCCACCGGTGGTGCCAACGTCAACGGAGCACTGGTGAACTCGCGCAAACCCCGCTCCCCGCTTTTCGATCCCCGCTTTTCGATGACGCCCCCGCACAGCGCGGTGAAAGCTACCCCACCCGGCGCGGGGACGGGAGGGGCGCCAAAATCGAACAGGGCTCATGTTCGCGCTGGTCAGCGAGAGGAAATGCGCTCACATGGGGAAGGGTCGGACAGTTTCCTGACGGTTGAGCAAGGTTCGGTGCCGTAATCTCCACCGAATCTGTACGACCCGCTTACCGCCGGTACGGGGGTGCCGGAACGGCTTCCTCCTCTTTCAGTGCGGGCGGCGCGGAATCCGCCACACCGGCATTCCGGTCCCCGCGTTCGGCCCTGACCAGGACGAGCACCAGCACCCCGGCGACGGCCGCGACCGCGCCCGCGGCCACCGCGGCCGCGTTCAGTCCGGAGGCGAACGAGGCCCGCAGCGCGTGCTCGCCGAACACACCCCGCAGGGCGCCCGCCGCACCGCCCGCCAGACCGTGCGCCGCGTCGTGCGGAAGCGTGTCCTCCATGCGCGAGGTCAGCACCGTGCCGAACACGGCGATGCCGAGCGCGTACCCGAGCTGGCGGAAGGTGTTGACCGCGCCCCCGGCCATGCCGGACCGCTCCGCCGGGACCGCGGCCAGCGCCGCGCCCGCGATGCCCGGCGACACCAGGCCCGTTCCCACACCCACCAGGAGCAGCCCCGGCACCAGGGCGGACGCGCTGGAGCCCGCGTCCAGGAACGCCATGCAGAACTGCCCCGCCGCGATCAGCAGCAGCCCGCCCCCGATGGTCAGCCGCGCCGGCACCCCGTGCAGCAGCCGCCCGCCCGCCGCGGCCACCACGAACGACGCCAGCGACAGCCACACGAACACCAGACCGCCGCGCACCGGGCTCATCCCCAGCATCGTCTGCAGCCATATGGAGGTGTACGCCATCACACCGAACGCCGCCGCGTTGAAGGCCAGCCCGCCCAGCATCACGCCCGAGAACGCGGGCCGCAGGAACAGCCGCGGGTCGAGCAGCGGATCGGCGACCCGGCGCTCCACGGCGACGAACGCGCCCAGTGCCAGCACCGCGAGCACGAAGGAGACGAGGGTGCCGCCCTCCGTCCACCCGTGCGCCCCGGCCCGCACCGCCCCGTACGTCACCGCCCCGGCGAACGCCGCGAACGCGGCCGTGCCCGCCCAGTCCACGCGGCGCCCGGCCGCCCCGCGCGACTCCGGCACCACGCGCAGCGTCAGCCAGACCGCCGCCACGCTCACCGGCAGGTTCACCCAGAAGATCCAGCGCCAGCCCGGACCGTCGGTGAGCAGCCCGCCCAGCACCGGACCCACGGCCGCCGCCGCCCCGCTGACCGCGCCCCAGACCCCGAGCGCCATCGACCGCCGGCGCCCCTGGTAGACCGAGCCGAGCAGCGGCAGCGTGGTGGCGAACATCGCCGCCGCGCCCAGCCCCTGCAGCCCGCGCGCGGCGACCAGCATGCCCGGCCCGGTGGCCAGCCCGCACAGCAGCGACGCCACCGCGAACAGCACCACGCCCGCCACGTGCACCCGGCGCCGTCCCAGGACGTCGGCCGCCGCCCCCAGTCCCAGCAGCAGCGCGGCCAGCGCCAGCGCGTAGCCGTCCATCACCCATTGCAGATCGCTCAGCGAGGCGTGCAGCCCCCGGGCCATGTCCGGCAGCGCGACGACCGCGATCGTCACGTCCAGCAACAGCATGAACGTCCCCAGGCACACCGCCGTGAGCGGTCCCCATGTACGCATGTTCCGTCTTCTCTCCCGTGTCGTACGTCTTTGCGTGCCTCCGTACGATGGTTCGCGCTCGGCCGATCGCATCGGTTTACGGCCAGCATGTGACGGAAGCCGACAGGAAAGGCCGCCATGCGGATGGAATCCGACTCCTTCGACGAACTCGACCTGGGGCTGCTCGACGCGCTGGAGGTGAACGGCCGCGCCTCCTTCAGCCGCATCGGGGCGGTACTCGGCGTCTCCGCCCAGACCGTCGCCCGCCGCTACCGCAGGCTGTGCGCCGAGGGCGGGCTGCGAGTGGTCGCCGTCCGGGACGCCGAGCGGCTCGGCCAGGACCACTGGACGCTACGGCTGCGCTGCGTGCCCGACAGTTCCGCGGCCATCGCGGACGCCCTCGCGAAGCGGCCGGACACCAACTGGATCGGAGTGGCCAGCGGTGGCACGGAGGTCATCCTCGGAACCCGGCCGCGCAGCCCCGGTGCCCGCGACGACCTGCTCCTCGGCAAGTTGCCGCGCACACCGCGCGTGCTGGAGATCCACGCTCACCAGATGCTGCACCGCTTCTACGGCGGGCCGAGCGGCTGGCTGCGCAAGTTCGGCGTGCTCAGCGACGAGCAGGTGGCGGCACTGCGGATCGAGCCGGGTCCCACCCGGCAGGGACCGGCCCGCATCGACCCCGAGGACGAGTCGTTGCTCGCCGTCCTGGAACGGGACGGCCGGGCCACCTACCCGGAACTCCAACGAGCCACCGGTCGCTCCGAGTCCGGCGTCAAGCGCCGTCTCGCCGCGCTGCTCGCCTCCGGTGCCGTCTACATCGACGTCGAGTACGACCCCGACATCCTCGGCTACCGCACCGACGCCGCCCTGTGGATCACCACCAGCCCCGCCGCCCTGCACCGGGTCGGTGAGGCCCTCGCCGCCCACGACGAGATCGCGCACGTCGCCGCGACGGCCGGGCCGTCCAACATCATCGCCACCGCGGTCGTCCGCAGTACCGCCGACCTCTACACCTACCTCAGCGGACCGCTCGGGCACCTGGAGGGCGTCCAGCACCTGGAGGCGTCCCCGCTCCTGCGTCGCGTCAAGCGGCTGACCTATCCGAGGCCCGTGCGCTGAGGCCGGTGCAGCCGGTCGCCGCCCGCCAGGATCGCCGCCGCCAGCGCGTCGGCCGCGCCCTGCGCCGAGGGGCGGCGGCCGCCGTGCACCAGCACGAAGTCGACGCCGCCCAGCTCGGGCAGCCCGGCCCGGTCCGGCACCCGTACCAGACCGGGCGGGACGAGGCCGCGCGAGTGCGCCATCACGCCCAGGCCCGCTCGGGCGGCGGCGATCAGGCCGTTGAGGCTGCCGCTGGTGCACGCGATGTGCCACGCGCGGCCCTCCCGCTGCAGGGCGTCCAGGGCGAGCGCGCGGGTGATGCCGGGCGGCGGGTAGACGATGAGCGGCACCGGGCGGTCCGGTTCGAGGCGCAGCCGCTCCGCGCCGATCCAGACCAGCCGGTCGCTCCACACCGGCTCGCCGCGCGGGTCCTCGGGCCGCCGCTTGGCGAGCACCAGGTCCAGCTTCCCGGCCGCCAGCTGCTCGTGCAGCGTGCCCGACAGCTCCACCGTCAGCTCCAGGTCGACCTCGGGGTGGTCGTGCCGGAAGGCCTCCAGGATCTCCGGCAGCCGGGTCAGCACGAAGTCCTCGGACGCCCCGAACCGCAGCCGCCCGCGCAGCCGGGTGCCCGTGAAGAAGGCCGTCGCCTGCTCGTGCACCTCCAGGATCCGGCGCGCGAACCCGAGCATCGCCTCCCCGTCCTCGGTCAGCTCCACGGAGTGCGTGTCCCGGCTGAACAGCTGCCGCCCGGTGGCGTCCTCCAGCCGCCGCACGTGCTGGCTCACCGTCGACTGACGCAGCCCGAGCCGCCGGGCGGCCTGCGTGAAACTCAGCGTCTGGGCCACCGACAGGAACGTACGCAGGTGGGAGGGGTCGTACATGCCGCCAGCCTAGCGGTGGTCATCGGTGATTGTGATGACAGTCAGAGCGGTATGCCGGATTCCCGATCGCCGGACGGGGGAGCACGATGGAGCGGGGACCCGTGACCCCGTGGAATGAGCAGTACGGGCCGTACGGGCCGTACGAGCAAGCAGCGAGCAAGTGGAGCACCGTGAAACGCCTGCGTTGGCCGCGTTGGATGCCGATCGACCCGTACATCCTGCTGCTGCTCGGCACGGTGGGCCTCGCCGCGCTGCTGCCGGCCCGCGGCACGGGCGCGGACGTCGCCTCCGGCGCCTCCACCGGCGCGATCGCGTTCCTCTTCTTCCTCTACGGCGCCCGGCTCTCCACCCGTGAGGCGATGGACGGCGTACGGCACTGGCGGCTCCACGTCACCGTGCTGGCCTGCACCTTCGTCGTCTTCCCGCTGCTCGGCCTCGCCTCGCGCGGTCTGGTCCCGGTGTTCCTGACCGATCCCCTCTACCAGGGCCTGCTCTTCCTCACCCTGGTCCCGTCGACCATCCAGTCGTCAATCGCCTTCACCTCCATCGCCCGCGGCAACGTGCCCGCCGCCATCTGCGCCGGGTCCTTCTCCTCGCTGGTCGGCATCGTCGTCACACCGCTGCTGGCCGCCGCCCTGCTGGGCGGCAGCGGGGGCGGGTTCTCCGCCGACTCGGTGGTGAAGATCGTGCTGCAACTGCTGGTGCCGTTCGTGGCCGGGCAACTGCTGCGCCGGTGGATCGGCGGCTTCGTCGCCCGGCACAAGAAGGTGCTCGGGCTCGTCGACCGAGGCTCCATCCTCCTGGTCGTCTACACCGCGTTCAGTGAGGGCATGGTCGAGGGCATCTGGCACCAGGTGAGTCCGGCGCGGCTGGCCGGGCTGCTGGCCGTCCAGGCGGTGCTCCTGGCCGTGATGCTGGCCCTGACCTGGTACGGGGCGAAGGGCCTCGGCTTCGGGCGGGAGGACCGGATCGCGATCCAGTTCGCCGGGTCCAAGAAGTCCCTCGCCGCCGGACTGCCCATGGCGAGCGTCCTGTTCGGCGCCCAGGCCTCGCTGGCGGTGCTGCCGCTGATGCTCTTCCACCAGATGCAGCTGATGGTGTGCGCGGTGATCGCCAAACGCCGGTCGCGCGACCCGGAGGCGGTCGCGTCCGAGGAGCCGGCCGCCCCGGCGCGGACCGCGGCCGGCACCGGCAGCCGCTCCGGCTGAGGCCCCCGCGTTCCGGCGTTCCCGCGCGGTGACCGTCAGCCGCCCCTGGCCGCGCTCCCGCCCGTGTCCGCGGCCGCCGCGTCCACCCGGTCCAGGGGAAGGTGCAGGACGGTGCTCCCGGTGGCGGCGGGCGGGTCACCGGCGGCGATCTCCGAGTCCGTCAGGGCCCTGTTCCACACCTGTACGTCGTCGACGGCGCCGGTGAAGCGGGCCCGGCCGTCCATCCGTTCGCCGATGTGCACCCCGAAGGGGGAGTTCCGGCTGACCGAGCCCGGCACGTCCGCCGCGTCGGCCGCCGCCGAACCGTCGACGAACAGCGTGAGCCGTCCCCCGCCGCGGCGCAGCGTCAGACGGTGCCACCGCCCGTCGTCGTACGCGCGGTCCGTGCGCACCCACGCCGAGCGCGGGGCCGTCGCGCCGTCGCGCGCGGTGATCAGCCCCTGCACCCGCCCGGCGTCCGGTTCGGCGCGCAGCCACACCTGGGGCTGGGTGGTGCCGATGCCGCCCATCCACAGCAGCGGCTGCTCCCCGTCGGCCGCCGAGTACCGGAACCACAGCGACGCCGTGAAGTCCCCCTCCCCGAGCGCCAGCCGCCCGTCGTAGGGCAGCCGTACGGCGTCGTCCGCGCCGTCGAACGCGAGCGCGCCGCCCACCGCGCCGTCCGCGGCCGGCGCGGCGCCGCCGAGCACGGCCGCGGGGGCCGCTCCGGCGGCGAGGTCGGGGGTGGTGGGGTCGGGGCCCCGGGGTGGAGCGAGCCGGTCCGCGGCGAGGCGGGCGAAGCGGATCTCGTCGCGGGCGTCGGTCTTCCCGCCCTCGTACAGCAGGCCCACGGTGTCGTCGTCGACCCTCACCAGGTCCGAGTAGCCGGACCAGTCCCGGGTGACGACCGTGCCGCGGTCCGCGCTGTCCCAGGTCGCGCCGCCGTCCCGGGAGGAGCGGACCGTCATCGTCCGGCGGCGGTCGGGGTCGGCGGGCGCCGACAGCAGGATGCGGTCGCCGAGACGCAGCACCGCACCCTGCACCTGCGGGGCGTACAGGTCGGGCAGGGCCCGGAAGGGCGCCGCGAAACTGTCGCCGCCGTCCCGGCTGAGTGCCTGGGTGCGGTGGCCGAGGTCGGTGCCGTTCTCCTCCCGGCCGCTGACCAGGAGGGCGCCGTCGGCGCGTTCGGTGAGGGTCAGTTCGGAGGGCTTCTGCCGGAAGGTGCCGTCGGCGGCGACGGGCCAGGTGTCGGTGGCGCCGGTCCTCCAGTGCTCGCCGCCGTCGTCGCTGACCACGAGGGCCGCGTGGTTGGCGCTGACCCGGGTGCCGTCCCAGGTCTCGGCGTTGACGCCGACGACGAGCCGGCCGGGGTGGGCGCCGCCGGTGAGCTGGACGCCGTGCACGGGGCCGGTGGCGTACCAGGAGTTCCAGTCGGGCGGCAGGATCTCGGGGCTCAGGTCGCGGGGCGCGGACCAGGTGCGGCCGTCGTCGTCGCTGTGCTGGAGGTGCGGCGTGCGGGCGCAGGGCACCGCGCAGTTGGCGCCGTCCGTGCGGCCCGCGTTGTACGTCTCAAGGAGCAGGACGCGGCCGGTCGCGCGGTCGACGACCGGGGCCGGGTTGCCGTGGGTGTCGCCGTCGCCGTCGTTGACGACCCGCAGCGGGCCCCAAGTAAGTCCGCCGTCGGTGGAGCGTTTGAGGACGATGTCGATGTCACCGGCGTCCGCGCAGTCGAGGACGCGGCCCTCGGCGAAGGCGAGCAGCGTGCCCTCGGTCGTGCGCACGATCGCCGGGATGCGGAAGCAGGCGTATCCGCCGGGGTCGCGGGCCGCGTCGAAGAGCACCTGCTCCTCGAAACCGGGGGCTCGGTCGCCGGATTGGGCGTGCGCGGGGAGCGGGGACAGGGCCAGCGTGCACGACGCGGCGAGCGCGAGCCAGCAGGGACGGCGGGTTCGAGGGGGCATGGCGCGGTCTGCCCTTCGGGCGGCTGGTGGAGGGGACCCATTCGTCCGGACATCAGTACAAGAGACGTCCGGTGTCCGCGGGGACCGCGCCGTCCCCCGCGTGTCGGACACCGGCGTGGTCGAGGCGGGGCCCCCGGGGCGCAGGGGGCGCTCCCCGCCCGGCAGGAGCCCCGCCGCCGTGCCGCGGGGAGGGGGGTCAGCCCTGGGCGACCGCGGCCCGCAGGGCGACCCGGTCCTCACCCGCGTACACGTTCATGGAGCTGCCGCGCAGGAAGCCCACCAGTGTCAGACCGGTCTCGGCGGCCAGGTCCACGGCCAGCGAGGACGGCGCGGAGACCGCGGCCAGTACCGGGATGCCCGCCATCACGGCCTTCTGCGCCAGCTCGAAGGAGGCCCGGCCCGACACCAGCAGCACGGAACGGGACAGCGGCAGGTCCCCGTTCTGCAGGGCACGCCCGACCAGCTTGTCGACCGCGTTGTGCCGGCCCACGTCCTCCCGTACGTCCACCGGCTCGCCGTCCTCGGTGAACAGCGCCGCCGCGTGCAGCCCGCCCGTGCGGTCGAAGACCCGCTGGGAGGCGCGCAGCCGGTCGGGGAGGTCCGCGAGGAGTTCCGGGGTGACGCGGACCGGGGGTGTGTCGGCGATGGGCCAGCGGGCCGTCGTACGCACCGCGTCCAGGCTCGCCTTGCCGCACAGGCCGCAGGAGGAGGTGGTGTAGACGTTCCGCTCCAGCGTGATGTCGGGGACCCGCACACCGGGGGCGGTCTTCACGTCGACCACGTTGTAGGTGTTGGTGCCGTCGGCCGTCGCGCCCGCGCAGTACACGATGTTCTGCAGGTCGCCCTGCTCGGCCAGCACCCCCTCGCTCACCAGGAAGCCCGCCGCCAGCGCGAAGTCGTCGCCGGGGGTGCGCATCGTGATGGCGAGGGGCTTGCCGTTGAGCCGGATCTCCAGCGGTTCCTCGGCGACGAGCGTGTCCGGGCGGGTGGAGACCGCTCCGTCCCTGATGCGGATGACCTTGCGTCGTTCCGTGACTCGTCCCATGTTCGTGCCCCTTGCGCCGGTCGGTGTGCCGGTCAGTCCCGGTTCTGTACGTGCTGGTAGCCGAAGCGGCCCTTGATGCACAGGTTGCCGTGGGTCACCGGATTGTCGTGCGGAGAGGTGACCTTCACGATCTCATTGTCCTGTACGTGGAGCGTGAGGTTGCAGCCCACGCCGCAGTACGCGCACACCGTCGTCGTCCCGGTCTGCCGCTCCTCGTCCCAGGTGCCCGCCGCCCGCATGTCGAACTCGGACTTGAAGGACAGGGCGCCCGTGGGGCACACCTCGATGCAGTTGCCGCAGTACACGCACGCGGAATCGGTCAGCGGGCCGTCGTGCTCGACCGAGATCCGGGCGTCGAAGCCGCGGCCGGAGACGGAGATGGCGAAGCTGTTCTGCCACTGGTCGCCGCAGGCGTCCACGCACTTGTAGCAGAGGATGCACTTGCCGTAGTCGCGCACGTAGAGGTCGTTGTCGACACGTGGTTCCTCGTCGACGCGGGCCGTGTCCGGGCCGAAGCGGTCGGGCTTCGCCTCGTACTCCTTGATCCACTGGGCGACCGAGGGGGTCGTGGACAGGTCGACCGAGGAGGCGAGGAGTTCGAGGACGACCTTGCGGCTGTGCCGGGCCCGCTCGGTGTCCGTGCGCACCACCATGCCCGGTTCCGCCATGCGCGAGCAGGCCGGCGCGAGGGTCCTGGCGCCCTCCACGTCCACCACGCAGACCCGGCAGGCGTTCTTCGGCGTGAGCGTGTCGCCCTCGCACAGGGTCGGGACGTCCTTCCCGGCGGCCCGGCAGGCGTCGAGGATCGTGGACCCTTCGGGGACCCGGGCCTCCTGCCCGTCGAGGGTGAACTCCACCAGGCGGCGCGGCACTCCGAGCGGTATCGCGGTCATTCGTACGCCCCGAGACGGTCGATGGCGGATTCCACGGCGTTCCACGCGGTCTGCCCCAGACCGCAGATCGAGGCGTCCCGCATCGCGCGGCCGACCTCGCGGAGCAGGGCGATGTCGTCGGCCGCCGCGGCGCCCGTGCGGTCGGCGATCCGGTGCAGCGCCTCCTCCTGGCGCACGGTCCCGACCCGGCACGGCACGCACTGCCCGCACGACTCGTCGCGGAAGAACTCGGCGATCCGCAGCAGGAGGCGGGGCAGCGGGACGGTGTCGTCGAAGGCCATGACGACGCCGGAGCCCAGGGTGGTGCCCGCCTCGCGGGTGCCTTCGAAGGTGAGCGGGATGTCCAGTTCGTCGGGGCGGACGAAACCGCCCGCGGCGCCGCCGAGCAGGACCGCGCGGAGGTTGTCGCGGACCCCGGCGAGGGTGAGCAGCTCACCGAGCGTGGCGCCGAAGGGGAGTTCGTAGACGCCGGGGCGGGCCACCGTGCCGGACACGCAGAACAGCTTGGGGCCGGTGGACGTCGGAGTGCCGATCGCGGCGTACGCCTCGGCGCCCATCGTCAGGATGGGGAGGACGTTGACCAGGGTCTCGACGTTGTTCTCCACCGTGGGTTTGCCGAACAGGCCCTTCTCGACCGGGAACGGCGGCTTGGAGCGTGGCTCGCCGCGGTGGCCCTCGATGGAGTTGAACAGGGCCGTCTCCTCGCCGCAGATGTACGCGCCCGCGCCGCGCCGGATCTCGATGTCGAAGGCGTAGCCCTGGCCGAGGACGTCGTCGCCGAGCAGGCCGCGGGTGCGGGCCTGCTCGACGGCGTGGGTGAGGCGGGTCAGGGCGCGGGGGTACTCGCCGCGGAGGTAGAGGTAGCCCCGGTGGGCGCCGGTCGCGTAGGCCGCGATCGTCATGGCCTCGACCAGGGCGTACGGGTCGCCCTCCATCAGGACGCGGTCCTTGAAGGTGCCCGGTTCGGATTCGTCGGCGTTGCAGACGAGGTAGTGCGGGTGGTCGGGCTGGGCGGCCGTCGCCTGCCACTTGCGGCCGGTGGGGAAGGCGGCGCCGCCGCGGCCGACCAGGCCGGCGTCGGTGACCTCGCGGATGACGGCGGCGGGGCCGAGGGCGAAGGCGCGGCGGAGGGCGGTGTAGCCGCCGTGGGCGCGGTAGTCGTCGAGGGAGGTGGGGTCTGTGGTGCCGATGCGGTGGAGGAGGGTGAGGGTGGGGGTGGGGGTGCCGGTCTGGGGGACGGCGGTTTCGGGGGCGGGTTCGGTGGGGGCGGATTCGGGGGCGGTGGCCGCCGTGACCGCCCGGTCGGGGGTTGCGGGGGCGCATACCGCCGTCGCGTGGAGGGTGTTTCGCCCCCGCCGCCCCTTCCCTTTCCCGTCCCCGGGGGCTGCCGCCCCCGGACCCCCGCTTTCGGCCTGGACGGCCTCGTCCTCAAACGCCGGACGGGCTGGAGTGCCGGCCTGGATCACCAGAGTCGCCGGGGCCCGTTCGCACAGGCCCAGGCAGGGAGACCGCTCGACCTTCACGCCGCTCTGCGGGCCCAGGCGTTTCTCCACGGTCGCGCACAGCTCACTCGCGCCCGCCGCCGTGCACGCCAGGTCCGTGCAGACGTGCAGGACCGTGGCCGGGCGGGGGCGGACGGAGAACATGGCGTAGAAGGTGGCCACCCCGTACGCCTCCGCCGGGGGGACCGTCAGGCGGCGGCACACGTAGTCCAGGGCGCCCTCGCTGATCCAGCCGACGCGGTCGTTGAGCGCGTGCAGGGCCGGGAGGAGCTGGTCGCGGCGGTCCCGGGCCTCCCGGCCGCCGCGGGCCCATCTGAGGTCCGCGTCGGAGCGGTCCGCGCCCTCCCAGGAGGACTCGGGCGGGCCCAGCAGGGCGTCCACGGCCGCGCGTTCCTCGTCCGTGGGCTTGCTGTCACCGAAGCGCAGGTCCACTGGCGCTCACCTTCTCGATCCGGATCGCCGAGGCCTTGAACTCCGCCGTCCCGGCGATGGGACAGTTCGCCTCGATGGTCAGCTGGTTGGTGTCCACCTCGTCGGGGAAGTGGAAGCTCATGAAGGCAAGTCCCGGGCGCAGGGCCGTGTCGACCCGGACGGGCGCGAGCAGTGAACCGCGCCGGGAGGTGACCCGGACCTCCTCGCCGACCACCACCCCGTAGCGTTCGGCGTCCTCCGGGCAGAGTTCGACGGACTCGCCGCGGCGCAGCGGTGAGGCGTAACCGCCGCTCTGCACGCCCGTGTTGTACGAGTCGAGGCGGCGTCCAGTGGTCAGCCGGATCGGGTACTGCTCGTCGGTGAGGTCTACGGGCGGGTCGTGCCGGACGATGCCGAAGGGGGCGAGACGGCCGCGGGAGGCCGGGTCCTGGGCCCACAACCTGCCGTGCAGGTACGTCGGTTCCAGCTCCTGGGTGCTCGGGCACGGCCACTGGATGCCCTGGTGCTCCTCCAGGCGGGCGTAGGTCATGCCGTGGTGGTCGGGGGAGAGGGAGCGCAGTTCGTTCCAGACCGCCTCGGCGTCGGCGTACTTCCAGTCGTGGCCCAGGCGGGCGGCGAGGTCGCAGAGGATGTCGATGTCCTCGCGGGCCTCGCCCGGCGGGGTCACCGCCCTGCGGACGCGTTGTACGCGCCGTTCGCTGTTGGTGGTGGTGCCCTCCGTCTCCGCCCAGCCGGCCGTGGCCGGGAGGACCACGTCGGCCAGTTCGGCGGTTTTGGTGAGGAAGATGTCCTGGACCACCAGGAAGTCCAGGGCGCGCAGGCGGCGTACCGCCTGTTCGGCGTCCGCCTCCGACTGGGCCGGGTTCTCACCGATGCAGTAGACGGCGCGGAGCGCGCCCTCGTCCATCGCCTCGAACATCTCCGTCAGCGTGAGGCCGTGGCACGGCTCGACCACCGTGTCCCACGCCGTCTCGAATTTCCGGCGGACCTCCGGGTCGAGGACGTCCTGGAAGCCGGGGAGGCGGTTGGGGATGGCGCCCATGTCGCCGCCGCCCTGCACGTTGTTCTGGCCGCGCAGGGGCTGCAGACCGGAGCCGTAGCGGCCGACGTGGCCGGTGAGCAGGGAGAGGTTGATCAGGGCGCGGACGTTGTCCGTGCCGTTGTGGTGTTCGGTGATGCCGAGGGTCCAGCACAGCTGGGCGCGCTCGGCACGGGCGTAGGCGTGCGCCAGCTCGCGGATGGCGGCGGCCGGTACGCCGGTCACCTTCTCGGCGAGGGAGAGGGTCCAGGGTTCGACCAGGGCCTTGTAGTCGTCGTAGCCCGTCGTCGCGCGTTCGACGAACGCCTCGTTGGCCAGGCCCGCGTGGATGATCTCCCGGCCGACCGCGTGCGCCAGCGCGATGTCCGTGCCGACGTTCGGTCCGAGCCAGCCCTCCGCCCACTCGGCGGTGGAGGTGCGGCGCGGGTCCACCGCGTACATGCGGGCGCCGCCCCGGATGCCCTTCAGCACGTGCTGGAAGAAGATGGGGTGCGCGAAACGGGCGTTGGAGCCCCACATGACGATGACGTCGGTGTGCTCGATCTCCTCGTAGGAGGAGGTGCCGCCGCCCGAGCCGAAGGCGGCCGACAGGCCCGCGACGCTCGGCGCGTGGCAGGTGCGGTTGCAGGAGTCCACGTTGTGGGTGCCCATGACCACCCGGGTGAACTTCTGCGCCACGTAGTTCATCTCGTTGGTCGCCCGCGCGCAGGAGAACATCCCGAACGCGCCGCGCGCCGCCGTCAGGCCCCGGGCCGTGCGGTCCAGGGCCTCCTCCCAGGTCGCCCGGCGGAAGGGTGCTTCGCGCGAGTCCCGGACCAGGGGGTGGGTGAGGCGGGTGTAGGTCTTGGGGGTTCGGTCGCGTTTCGTCATGCGGCGCTCCTCAGCGCGAGCAGGTCCGACAGGGCGTGCACGGTGCGCAGGGTGGGGACCGGGACCCCGGTGATCTCCGCCAGCTCGACGACGGCGGCGAGCAGGACGTCGAGTTCGAGCGGCTTGCCGCGCTCCAGGTCCTGGAGCGTGGAGGTGCGGTGGTCGCCGACCCGTTCGGCGCCCGCGAGCCGGCGTTCGATGGAGACGCCGACCTCGCAGCCGAGGGCCGCGGCGACCGCCAGCGTCTCGGTCATCATGGTTTCGATGACCTCGCGGGTGCCGCCGTGCAGGCACATCTGCCGCATGGTGGCCCGGACCAGGGCGCTGATCGGGTTGAAGGAGATGTTGCCCAGCAGCTTCAGCCAGATGTCGCCCCGCAGGTCCGGCTCGACCGGGCACTTCAGGCCGCCCGAGCGCATCGCCTCGCTGAACGCCGTGCACCGCGGCGAGACCTCCCGGCCGGGCTCGCCGATCGAGAACCGGGTGCCTTCCACATGGCGTACGACGCCCGGCTGTTCCAGTTCGGTGGCCGCGTACACGACGCAGCCGACGGCCCGTTCGGGCGCGAGCACCGCACTGACCGCGCCGGCCGGGTCCACGCTTTCGAGGCGGCGCCCGTCGTGGGGGCCGCCGTGACGGTGGAAGTACCACCAGGGGATGCCGTTCTGGGCGGCCACGACCGCCGTGGAGTCGTGCAGCAGCGGCTCGATCAGCGGCCCGCACGCCGCGTACGAGTTGGCCTTCAGACCCAGGAACACGTAGTCGACCGGGCCGACTTCGGCCGGGTCGCCGGTGGCGTGCGGATGCGCGGTGAAGTCGCCGCGCGGGCTGCGTACCCGGACTCCGTACTGCCTCATGGCCGCCAGATGCGGTCCACGGGCGATGAGATGCACGTCGGCGCCCGCACGGTGGAGCGCGGCGCCGACGTAGGCGCCGATCGCCCCGGCGCCGAGTACTGCGACTTTCATGGCGGGGGAGCTCCGTTCGGTCGAGGGATACCGAGGAGGAACCGAGAATGTCTGTCGACGAAATATTGTCTACAGTATGGAGGTTGGGGCGGCAAGGCCTTGCGCAGCAGTGGTGGTGGTCTGTAGTCGGGTGATCGGCTTCTGTAGTTGTCCGCTCAACAGTCTTCTCAAGCGCTTTCCGGATGCCTACGGTTGGGGACCCATGAGTCCCCCCGTCGCACCCCCGGGCTGGAGCCGCTGGCTCGTTCCCCCGGCCGCTCTCTCGGTCCACCTCTCCATCGGCCAGGCCTACGCCTGGTCCGTGTTCAAACCGCCCCTGGAGTCCGCGCTCGGCCTCAGCGGCACGCAGAGTGCGCTGCCCTTCCAGCTCGGCATCGTCATGCTCGGGCTCTCGGCCGCCTTCGGCGGCACGCTCGTGGAACGGCACGGGCCGCGCTGGGCGATGACCGTCGCCCTGATCTGCTTCTCGTCCGGCTTCCTGCTCTCCGCGCTCGGCGCGGCGGCCGAGCAGTACTGGCTGATCGTCCTCGGTTACGGCTTCGTCGGCGGCATCGGCCTGGGCATCGGCTACATCTCGCCCGTCTCGACGCTGATCAAGTGGTTCCCCGACCGGCCGGGCATGGCCACCGGCATCGCCATCATGGGCTTCGGCGGCGGCGCCCTCATCGCCTCGCCCTGGTCGGCGCAGATGCTCAAGTCCTTCGGCTCCGACAACTCGGGGATCGCCCTCGCCTTCCTCGTCCACGGACTGACGTACGCCGTCTTCATGCTGCTCGGCGTGCTGCTGGTACGGGTGCCGCGGCCCAGGGAACGGGCCGACGGCCGCCCCGCCCCGCTCGAAGGGGTCCAGGTCTCGGCGCGCTCCGCGATGCGCACCCCGCAGTTCTGGCTGCTGTGGATCGTGCTGTGCATGAACGTCACCGCCGGCATCGGCATCCTGGAGAAGGCCGCGCCGATGATCACGGACTTCTTCTCCGACACCTCCACGCCGGTGTCCGTGACCGCCGCGGCCGGCTTCGTGGCCCTGCTGTCGGCGGCCAACATGGCGGGCCGGTTCGGCTGGTCCTCCGCCTCCGACCTGATCGGGCGCAAGAACATCTACCGCGTGTACCTCGGTGCCGGCGCGCTCATGTACACCCTGATCGCGCTGTTCGGCGACTCCTCCAAACCGCTGTTCGTGCTGTGCGCCCTGGTCGTCGTGTCCTTCTACGGCGGCGGCTTCGCCACGGCCCCCGCCTACCTCAAGGACCTCTTCGGCACCTACCAGGTCGGCGCGATCCACGGGCGGCTGCTCACCGCCTGGTCGCTGGCCGGCGTCCTCGGGCCGCTGATCGTGAACTGGATCGCCGATCACCAGGAGGAGGCCGGACGGCACGGCTCGGCCCTGTACGGCACGTCCTTCCTCATCATGATCGGGCTGCTGGTCGTCGGCTTCGTGGCCAACGAACTCGTCCGCCCCGTCCACGCCCGGCACCACCGGCCCGCCACCCCGACGCAACAGGAGGGCAACGATGTCACCCGACCGCAGCCAGAGTCCGCCTGACGCCACCGGGACGCCCGGCCGGCGGCCGCTGATCGCCTTCACCTGGCTGTGGGTGGGCGTGCCGCTCGCCTACGGTCTCTACGAACTCGTGCGGAAGGCGACCCAGCTCTTCACCGGGTGAGGGCCCGGGCCGGTGACCGGCGGACGGCCCGGGGCGGCCGAGGATGCTGACCGAAGCCGACAAGCCGGGCGCCGGTTTCCTGTCGTATCACCTGCCGTCGTACCCGTCGGTCACTGATCACACTGGTGGATCCCGTACCCCGAGGCAGCGAGGACTCCACCCATGCACCAAGGCTCCCGCATCACCGCCGTCGGCCACTACCAGCCCGCCCGGATCCTCACCAACGAGGACCTGGCGGGCATGGTCGACACCAGCGACGAGTGGATCCGGAGCCGGGTGGGCATTCGTACGCGCCGGATCGCCGGACCGGACGAGCCGGTCGACGAGCTGGCCGGCCACGCCGCCGCGAAGGCGCTCGCGGCGGCCGGGCTGACCCCCGCCGACGTGGACCTGATCGTGGTCGCCACCTCCACCGCGATCGACCGCTCCCCGAACACCGCCGCCCGCGTCGCCGCCCGCCTCGGCATCCCCGGCCCGGCCGCGCTGGACCTCAACGTCGTGTGCGCGGGCTTCACCCACGCCCTGGCCACCGCCGACCACGCCGTACGGGCCGGTTCCGCGAGCCGGGCGCTGGTCGTCGGCGCGGACAAGATGTCCGAGGTCGTCGACTGGACCGACCGCACCACCTGCGTGCTGGTCGGCGACGGGGCGGGGGCCGCCGTCGTCGAGGCCTGCGCTCCGGGCGAGGAGCCGGGGATCGGTCCCGTGCTGTGGGGGTCGGTGCCCGAGATGGGCAACGCGGTCCGCATCGAGGGGACGCCGCCGCGGTTCGCACAGGAGGGGCAGAGCGTCTACCGCTGGGCGACCACCCGGCTGCCCGCCATCGCACGCCAGGCCTGCGAGCGGTCCGGTCTCGAGCCGGCCGACCTCGCCGCGGTCGTCCTGCACCAGGCCAACCTGCGCATCGTCGAACCCCTCGCCGCGAAGATCGGCGCCGTCAACGCCGTGGTCGCCCGCGACGTCGTCGAGTCCGGCAACACCTCCGCGGCGAGCATCCCGCTGGCGCTCTCCAAGCTCGTGGAGCGGGGCGAGATCACCACCGGCGACCCGGCCCTGCTCTTCGGCTTCGGCGGCAACCTCTCCTACGCCGGACAGGTCGTCCGCTGCCCCTGAACGTCCCGGACCGTCCCCGATGTGACGTGGCCTACACCCACGGCGCCCTGGCCCGGGCGCGCCGTAGACTGTAGACGAAAGACAATCAATACTTCGCGTACTGATTGTGTTCCGGCCGTCGAGGGGGGACCGATGTTGTCCGCAGGACTGCCGCAGGGCGCGGTGCCCAGGCTCGAACGGCCCGGCCCGCTGCGGGACCGTGTCTACGAGGCGCTGCTCGAACTCATCACCACCCGGGCCCTCCAGCCCGGCCAGCACCTCGTCGAGAGCGAACTCGCCGGTCACCTCGGGGTGTCGAGGCAGCCCGTGCGCGAGGCGCTGCAGCGGCTCAACACCGAGGGCTGGGTCGATCTGCGCCCCGCACAGGGCGCCTTCGTGCACGAGCCGACGGAGGAGGAGGCGGACCAGCTCCTGACGGTGCGTACGCTCCTGGAGGCCGAGGCGGCCCGGCTCGCCGCGGCCAACGCCTCCAGTGCCGGCATCGCGGCCCTGGAGGCGCTGTGCGAGGAGGGGGAGCGGGCCGTCGCCGCCGAGGACGTGGACGCCGCCGTCGCCTGCAACGCCCGGTTCCACGGCAAGGTCATGGAGCTGGCGGGCAACGCCGTCCTCGCCGAACTCGCCGCACAGGTCGACCGCCGGGTCCGCTGGTACTACACGCCGGTCGCCCGCCAGCGCGGCCGTCAGTCCTGGATCGAGCACCGCAGGCTGATCGCGGCCGTCACCGAACGGGACGAGCAGGCGGCGACCCGGCTGATGCGCGAGCACACCGAGCACACCCGCCGCTCGTATCACGCCCGCGGAGAATCGTAAGGTCACAGCCCCGTTCGCAGCGGGTTCACAGGCCGTCCGGCGCATGGTCCGGACGGCCTCTTCGTGTCCGGGGCCGTGCCGTGCCGCACCCTTCTTTGTCCACTCAGTGGAGAAAGTTCGCAGCAATTCGTGCGCAACTTCTTCCCACGCCCGGCGCCCACTGCTACGTTCCCTCCGAAAGCAAGCCACGCCGACAAGTCAGGGACGTGGCCGAAAACCGGCGGACCCAAGGCCGATCGAGGCGGGGAGGGGCTCGTGAGACGCATGACCGCACGACCCGCTAACGCTCACCAAGCGCGACTGCTCCAGCTGTTGCGCGACGGAGGGCCCAACTCCCGCGCCCAGCTGGGCGACCAGGTCGACCTCTCCAGGTCCAAGCTGGCCGTCGAGGTGGACCGGCTGCTGGAGACGGGACTCGTGGTGGCCGACGGACTCGCCGCCTCGCGCGGCGGGCGCCGCAGCCACAACGTCCGCCTCAACCCCGAACTCCGCTTCCTCGGCGTCGACATCGGCGCGACCTCGGTCGACGTCGCCGTCACCAACGCCGAGCTGGAGATCCTCGGGCACATCAACCAGCCACTGGACGTGCGCGAGGGCCCGGTCGCGGTCTTCGAGCAGGTGCTCGCCATGGCCGCGAAGCTGCGCGCCTCCGGGCTCGCGGAGGGCTTCGACGGCGCCGGCATCGGCGTCCCGGGGCCGGTCCGCTTTCCCGAGGGCGTGCCGGTGGCTCCGCCGATCATGCCGGGCTGGGACGGCTTCCCCGTACGGGAGGCGCTCAGCCAGGAGCTCGGCTGCCCGGTCATGGTCGACAACGACGTGAACCTGATGGCGCTGGGGGAGCAGCACGCGGGCGTCGCCCGTACCCAGCACGACTTCCTCGTCGTCAAGATCGGTACCGGCATCGGCTGCGGCATCGTCGTCGGCGGGGAGGTCTACCGCGGTACGACCGGCAGCGCGGGCGACATCGGGCACATCCAGGCCGTGCCCGACGGGCGTCAGTGCGCCTGCGGCAACCGGGGCTGCCTGGAGGCCCACTTCAGCGGCGCGGCCCTGGCCCGCGACGCCACGGAGGCCGCCGAGCAGGGGCAGTCGGTCGAGCTGGCGAACCGGCTGGAGGCGAACGGAGGCCTCAGCGCCGCCGACGTCGCCGCCGCGGCGGCCGCGGGCGACGCCACCGCACTGGACCTGATCAGGGAGGGCGGCCGCAGCACCGGCCAGGTCATCGCCGGCCTGGTCAGCTTCTTCAACCCGGGCCTGGTGGTGATCGGCGGCGGGGTGACCGGCCTCGGCCACAACCTGCTTGCCGCGATCCGCACCCAGGTCTACCGCCAGTCGCTGCCCCTGGCGACCGGCAACCTGCCCATCGTACTGGGGGAGTTGGGCCCCACCGCCGGAGTCATCGGCGCGGCCCGGCTGATCAGCGACCACCTGTTCTCACCCGCGTAGCCACCGTTCGGTTCACGAGCCCCACCCAGCACAGCGCTCTACTCAGCCCTGCCCTGCTCCGTACCGTCAGGCCCCGTTCCGCCACGCCCTGCTCTGCTCTGCCCTGACACCGGCCCGCACGCCCGCCGAGGGGACCTCACATGGCACCAGAACCACCGCTGCTCAGCATGTCCGGCATCACCAAGTCGTTCCCCGGAGTCCGGGCCCTCGACGGCGTCGACCTCGACGTCCAGGCCGGCGAGGTGCACTGCCTCCTCGGCCAGAACGGCGCCGGGAAGTCCACCCTCATCAAGGTGCTGGCCGGCGCCCACCAGCCCGACACCGGCACCATCCGCTGGCGCGGCGAGGAGGTCACCCTGCGCTCGCCCATCGCGGCCATGCGACTGGGCATCGCCACCATCTACCAGGAACTCGACCTGGTCGAGCACCTGTCGGTCGCCGAGAACGTCCATCTCGGTCACGAGCCGACCGCCGCCGGCTTCGTCGTACGGGGGAGGGCGGCCAAGGCGTCGACGGCCGCGCTGCTCAAGCGGCTCGGGCATCCCGAGGTCGACCCGGGGCGGCTGGTCGGGGAGCTGTCGGCGGCGCAGCAGCAGATCGTGTCCATGGCACGGGCGTTGTCGCACGACGTACGGCTGATCGTGATGGACGAGCCGTCCGCCGCGCTCGACCCGGACGAGGTCGACAACCTCTTCCGCATCGTCGCCGACCTCACCGCCGACGGAGTCGCCGTCGTCTACATCTCGCACCGCCTGGAGGAGATCCGCCGCATCGGCGACCGGGTCACCGTCCTCAAGGACGGCCGCGCGGTGGCCGGCGGGCTGCCCGCCGAGTCGACGCCGACCAGCGAGGTGGTGGCGCTGATGACCGGTCGCAACGTCGAGTACGTCTTCCCGGACCGGCCCACCGCACCGCCCGCGGGCGAACCCGTGCTGAGCGTCAAGGGGCTGTCCCGGGACGGGGAGTTCGCCCACCTCGACCTGGAGCTGCACCCCGGCGAGATCGTCGGCCTCGCGGGACTGGTCGGCTCCGGCCGCTCCGAGATCCTGGAGACGGTCTACGGCGCCCGCAAGGCGAGCACCGGCCAGGTCCTCGTCGACGGGCGGGTGCTCAGGCCCGGCAGCGTGCGGGCCGCGGTCCGCGCCGGGCTGGGTCTGGCCCCCGAGGAGCGCAAGGCCCAGGCCCTGCTGATGCTGGAGTCCGTCACCCGCAACGTGTCGGTCTCCGCCATGTCCCGCTTCTCGCGCGGCGGCTGGATCGACCGCGGCGCCGAACTCGGCGCGGCGCACAAGGCGACCCGCGAGCTGTCGCTGCGGCCCGACAACCCGGCGGTGCCCGTGCGCACCCTGTCCGGCGGCAACCAGCAGAAGGCGGTGCTCGCCCGCTGGCTGCTGCGCGGCTGCCGGGTCCTGCTGCTCGACGAACCCACCCGCGGCGTCGACGTCGGCGCCCGCGCCGAGCTGTACGCCGTCATCCGGCGCCTCGCCGACGAGGGCCTCGCCGTCCTGCTGGTCTCCAGCGAGGTGCCCGAGGTGCTGGGCCTCGCCGACCGCGTACTGGTGCTGCGCGAGGGCCGCGTCGTGCACGAGGCCCCCGCCCGCGAACTCGACGAACACCGCGTACTCGACCTCGTGATGGAAGGAAGCCCGGCGTCATGACGCAGCACGTGTCCCCGCCACGGGGCGGCATCGACAAGGCGGCACCCGTGGAGGGTCCGCCCGCCTGGCGGGTCCGGCTGGGCCGCGCCGACGTCCGCACCCTCACCCTGCTCGGTGTGCTCGCCGCACTGGTCCTCATCGGCGGCATCACCCAGCCCGACGCGTTCCTCGACACCCGCAACCTGCAACTGGTGCTCACCCAGGCGTCCGTGATCGGCATCGTCACCGTCGGCGTCACCTTCGTGATCATCTCCGGCGGCATCGACCTGTCGGTCGGCGCCATCGTCGCCCTCTCCTCGGTGTGGGCGACCACGGTGGCCACCCAGGAGTACGGGTTCGCCGGCATCCTCTTCACGGCCGTCGTGGTCGGCGTCGGCTGCGGCCTGGTCAACGGCCTGCTCATCTCCTTCGGCGGGATGGTCCCCTTCATCGCCACCCTCGCCATGCTGGCCTCGGCGCGCGGACTCGCGCTCCAGATCACCGACGGCCGCACCCAGGTCGTCACCGTCCCGAGCGTCCTCGACCTCGCCGAGCGCGACTCGTACGTGCTCGGCATACCGCCGCTGGTGCTGGTCTTCGCGGCCGTCACCGTCGTCGGCTGGCTGGTCCTGAACCGGACCACCTTCGGCCGCCGCACCGTCGCCGTCGGCGGCAATGCCGAGGCCGCCCGGCTGGCCGGCATCGACGTCCGCCGCCAGCGGCTCTACCTCTACCTGCTGTCCGGGCTGTGCTGCGGCATCGCCGCCTTCCTGCTGGTGGCCCTCGCCGGCTCCGGCCAGAACACCAACGGCAACCTCTACGAACTCGACGCCATCGCCGCCGCGATCATCGGCGGCACGCTGCTGACCGGCGGCCGGGGCCACATCATCGGCTCCGTGCTCGGCGTCCTGATCTTCACCACGATCACCAACATCTTCGCCCTGAACAACCTGCAGAGCGACGTCCAGCAGATCGCCAAGGGCGCGATCATCGTCGCCGCCGTGCTGGTCCAGCGCCGTACCGCAAGCACGCATTGAGGAAAGGGTTCACCGTCATGACGAAGCTCACGAGTCGCAGAGGGATGCTCTTCGGGGCCGCCGCCGTGTCCGCCGGTGCCGTCCTCGCCGGGTGCACCAGCAACGACCCCGACGGCGGCGACGACAAGGCCGCCGCGGACACCCAGCCGGCCGCCGACGACAAGCCCGGCAAGCCGGTCACCATCGGCTACGCCGGCCCGCAGGCCGACCACGGCTGGCTCAACGCCGTCAACGACCAGGCCAAGAAGCGCGCCGAGAAGTACTCCGAGATCACCATGGAGATCACCGAGGGCTCCAACGACACCGCGCAGCAGATCGGCCAGATCGAGACCCTCATCAACAAGAAGGTCGACGTCCTGGTCATCCTGCCGGCCGACGGCAAGGCCCTCACCCAGGTCGGCCTCAAGGCGATGCGGGCGGGCATCCCGGTCATCAACCTCGACCGGATCTTCAACAGCCCCCAGGCCTACCGCTGCTGGGTCGGCGGCGACAACTACGGCATGGGTCTCAACGCCGCCCACTACATCGGCGAGAAGCTCAAGGACAAGTCGGACGCCAAGGTCATCGAACTGGCCGGCATCGACAACCTGGAACTGACCCAGCAGCGCACTCAGGGCTTCGACGACGGCCTGAAGAACTACCCGAACATCAAGAAGGTGGCCCGCCAGGCCGCCGAGTTCACCGTCGAGTCCGGCCAGGCCAAGATGGCCCAGCTGCTCCAGGCCCAGTCGGACTTCGACGCCCTGTGGAACCACGACGACGACCAGGGCGTGGGCGCGCTGCGCGCCATCGAGCAGGCCGGCCGCGACGACTTCCTGATGGTCGGCGGCGCGGGCGCGCTCTCCGCCTTCGAGGCCATCAAGGCGGACAGCGGTGTCCTCAAGGCGACGGTGCTCTACCCGCCGACCATGGCCGCCTCCGCGATCGACCTGGCCCGCGCTCTTGGCCAGGGCAAGGGCGTCAGCGGTCTCGCCGAGTTCGAGATCCCCTCGACCGTCACCTGCTACTCGGCCGTCGTCGACAAGGACAACGTCGACCAGTACATGTCCACGGGCTTCAAGTGAGGGCTGCCGCCCCGGCAGCGGCCTGACCAGCCGCCGCCGGGGCGGGGCCCACCCCACCGCGCCACCACGACGAGGAGGACATCCGCATGGGACAGCCGCAGCAGCCCGAGGGGGCCGGCGCCGAGGAGGCAGCCGCCGGGACCGACAGCGGGACCGATACCGGGACCGGTGCCGGGGCCGGGGCGGCGACGGGGGCGTCCGCGACCAGACCGCCCCTGCGGGTCGGCATGGTCGGCTACGCCTTCATGGGCGCCGCCCACTCCCAGGGCTGGCGCACCGCCGGCCGGGTCTTCGACCTGCCGCTGAACCCGGTACTGGCCGCGATCTGCGGGCGGGACGCCGACGCCGTCCGCCTGGCGGCCGACCGGCACGGCTGGGCGAGCACCGAGACCGACTGGCGGACCCTGGTCGAACGGGACGACATCGACCTCGTCGACATCTGCACCCCCGGCGACAGCCACGCCGAGATCGCGCTGGCCGCGCTCGCCGCCGGAAAACACGTGCTGTGCGAGAAGCCGCTGGCCAACACCGTCGAGGAGGCGCAGGCGATGACCCGCGCCGCCGACGAGGCCGCGGCCCGGGGCCGGCTGGCGATGGTCGGCTTCAACTACCGCCGGGTTCCCGCCACCGCGCTGGCCCGGCGGATGGTCGCCGAGGGCCGCGTGGGCCGGCTGCGGCACCTGCGGGTGACCTACCTCCAGGACTGGCTGGTCGACCCGAAGTCACCGCTCACCTGGCGGCTGCGCAAGGAGCTGGCCGGATCGGGGGCGCTCGGCGACCTGGGCGCCCACATCGTCGACCTCGCCCAGTACCTGTCGGGCGAGCGGATCGCGGGCGTCTCCGCCCTCACCGAGACCTTCGTACGGGAACGCCCGCTGCCCGCCGGCGCCCCCCGGGGCTTGTCCGCGGGCTCGGCCGACGGGGTGACGGGACAGGTCACCGTCGACGACGCGGCCGTGTTCACCGGCCGCCTCACCTCCGGGGCCCTGGTCTCCTTCGAGGCCACCCGCTACGCCACCGGCCGCAAGAACGCCCTGCGCATCGAACTCAACGGCGAGCGCGGCTCACTCGCCTTCGACCTGGAACGGCTCAACGAGCTGTCGTACCACGACGGCACCGAGCCCGGGGCGCACGCGGGCTTCCGCCGGATCCTGGTCACCGAACCCGGACACCCCTACCTGGACGCCTGGTGGCCGCCGGGCCACGGACTCGGCTACGAGCACACCTTCGTGCACCAGGCGCGCGACCTCGTGCACGCCGTCGCCGAAGGCCGGAGCCCCGAACCCTCCTTCGCGGACGGGCTGCAGGTGCAGCGCGTGCTCGCCGCCGTGGAGGAGAGCGCCGAGAAGAACTCCGTCTACACCCCGATCACCCCCTGAGGAGGCCGGCAGCGCCATGCCACGCAACTTCACGCTCTTCACCGGACAGTGGGCGGACCTGCCGCTGGAGGAGGTCTGCCGCCTCGCCCGCGACTTCGGCTACGACGGTCTGGAACTCGCCTGCTGGGGCGACCACTTCGAGGTCGACAAGGCCCTCGCGGACCCCTCCTACGTGGACTCCCGGCACCAGCTGCTCGACAAGTACGGCCTCAAGTGCTGGGCCATCTCCAACCACCTGGTCGGCCAGGCCGTCTGCGACGCCATCATCGACGAGCGCCACGAGGCCATCCTGCCCGCCCGCATCTGGGGCGACGGCGACGCGGAGGGCGTACGGCAGCGCGCCGCCGCCGAGATCAAGGACACCGCACGCGCCGCCGCCCGGCTCGGCGTCGACACCGTCATCGGCTTCACCGGCTCGGCGATCTGGCATCTGGTCGCCATGTTCCCACCGGCGCCCGAGTCCATGATCGAGCGCGGCTACCAGGACTTCGCGGACCGCTGGAACCCGATCCTGGACGTCTTCGACGCGGAGGGCGTGCGGTTCGCCCACGAGGTGCACCCCAGCGAGATCGCCTACGACTACTGGACCACGCAGCGGGCCCTGGAGGCGGTCGGCCACCGGCCCGCCTTCGGCCTCAACTTCGATCCCTCCCACTTCGTGTGGCAGGACCTCGACCCCGTCGGCTTCCTGTGGGACTTCCGCGACCGCATCTACCACGTCGACTGCAAGGAGGCCCGCAAGCGCCTGGACGGCCGCAACGGGCGGCTCGGCTCCCACCTGCCGTGGGGCGACCCCCGGCGCGGCTGGGACTTCGTGTCGGCCGGGCACGGCGACGTCCCCTGGGAGGACGTCTTCCGCATGCTGCGCTCCATCGACTACCAGGGGCCCGTCTCCGTCGAGTGGGAGGACGCCGGTATGGACCGCCTGCAGGGCGCGCCCGAGGCCCTCACCCGGCTCAAGGCCTTCGACTTCGAGCCGCCCACCGCGTCCTTCGACGCCGCGTTCAACAGCTGATCCGCGCGCCCGGCGCAGGTCGGGACGGGGACCGGAGGAAACCGCCGGTCCCCGGTCGGGGCTGCCCGAATCCCGCTTTGTCCTGAGTTGGGTAAAAGTTCAACGAGACCTGACCCAAGGGGTGTTGGCCCCGGAAGAACGCGGTTACCGTCCCTGAAGTGTTCAGGACATTCACGCCTCCGGGGTGACGGCGCACCCCGGCGCCCGCATCGCACGTCTTCGCACCCATCCCGTACGGCCCACCCGTTCCCGGAGGGACTTCGTGCACAGAACCAGACTCAAAGGCACCAGCACCGCGAGGCGCCCCAGGCTTCGCACCACCCTCGCCCTGTTCACCGGCCTGCTGCTGGCCGTGGGCACCCCGGCGACCGTCGCCGGCGCCCACCCGGGCCACCCGGAGCACGACGAGACACCGGTCGCCGCCGAGGGGCAGTTCCAGCAGGTACCCCTCGCCAAGGGCGAGCCCGAGATGGGCGAGCCGATGTCGCTCGCGGTGCTCCCGGACCGCAGCGTCCTGCACACCGCCCGCGACGGCACACTGCGCCTGACCGACCAGGGCGGCGTCACCAAGGTCGCCGGCAAGATCCCCGTCTACAACCACGACGAGGAGGGCCTGCAGGGCGTAGGCATCGACCCGGACTTCGAGAACAACCGGGCGATCTACCTCTACTACGCCCCGCCGCTCGACACCCCCGCGGGCGACGCCCCGGAGAACGGCACCGCCGAGGACTTCAAGCCGTTCGACGGCGTCAACCGCCTCTCCCGCTTCGTCCTGAACGCCAACGGCACGCTGGACATGGCCAGCGAGAAGAAGGTCCTGGACGTCGCGGCCTCCCGCGGCACCTGCTGCCACGTCGGCGGCGACATCGCCTTCGACGCCGAGGGCAACCTCTACCTCTCCACCGGCGACGACACCAACCCGTTCGCCTCCGACGGCTACACGCCGATCGACGAGCGCGCCGACCGCAACCCGGCCTTCGACGCCCGCCGCAGCGCCGGCAACACCAACGACCTGCGCGGCAAGCTGCTGCGCATCAAGGTCGCCGAGGACGGCTCGTACACCATCCCGGAGGGCAACCTCTTCGAGCCGGGGACCGAGAAGACCCGGCCCGAGATCTACGCGATGGGCTTCCGCAACCCGTTCAGGATCAGCGTCGACAAGAAGACCGGCACGGTCTACGTCGGCGACTACGGCCCCGACGCCGGCGCCGCCGACCCGAAGCGCGGCCCCGCCGGACAGGTCGAGTTCGCCAAGGTCACCAAGGCCGCCAACTTCGGCTGGCCCTTCTGCACCGGCGACAACGACCCGTACGTCGACTACGACTTCGCCACCAAGACCTCCGGCGAGACCTTCGACTGCGCGGCCCCGAAGAACACCTCGCCGCACAACACCGGTCTCACCGACCTGCCGCCCGCGCAGGCCGCCTGGATCCCGTACGACGACGACTCGGTGCCCGAGTTCGGCAGCGGCTCCGAGTCCCCGATGGGCGGCCCGGTCTACCGCTACGACCCCGACCTCGACTCCAGCGTGAAGTTCCCCGAGGAGTACGACGGGGACTTCTTCGCCGGGGAGTTCGGCCGGCGCTGGATCAAGCGGATCGAGCAGACCGAGGACGGCGCGGTCTCGAAGATCAACGACTTCCCGTGGACCGGCACCCAGATCATGGACATGGAGTTCGGCCCCGACGGCGCGCTCTACGTCCTGGACTACGGCCTGTCCTGGTTCCAGGGCGACAAGGACTCCGCCCTGTACCGGATCGAGAACGCCGCGGACGGCTTCTCGCCGATCGCCGAGGTGAGCGCCAACAAGACGTCGGGCGCGGCCGGACTGAAGGTGAAGTTCACCGCCACGGCCAAGGACGCGGACTCCCCGGACCTGACCTACGGCTGGGACTTCGGCGACGGCACCAAGGGCGAGGGCCTGACCCCCACCCACAAGTACAAGAAGGTCGGCACCTACACCGCGACCTTCACCGCGAAGGACCCCGAGGGCAACACCGGCAACGCCAGTGTCCGGATCGTGGTCGGCAACACCGAGCCCAAGGTGGTCATCGAGACCCCCGGCAACGGCACCCTGCTCCCCATGGGTGAGCCCATCCCGTTCAAGGTGAAGGTCACCGACCCCGAGGAGACGATCGACTGCTCCAAGGTCAAGGTCGCCTACAGCCTCGGTCACGACTCCCACGCCCACGAGCTGACCAGCGAGATCGGCTGTGAGGGCACCCTCAACCCGCCGCCGGGCGACGGCGGCCACGACCCCAACGCCAACATCTACGGCGTCGTCGGCGCCAGCTACACCGACGGCGGGGCGAACGGCCAGGAGGCCCTGACCGGCACCGCCCGCACCGTGATCCAGCCCCCGCACCGCCAGGCCGAGCACTTCACCGCCCAGCAGGGCGTGTCGCCCATCGACAAGACCGGCGCCAACGGCGGCAAGACGGTCGGCGACATCAACGACGGCGACTGGATCTCCTTCAGCCCCTACAAGTTCGACGGGCAGAAGAAGCTGACCGTACGGGCTTCCTCCGGCGGCGCCGGCGGCTACGTCGAGGTCCGCACCGGCTCGCCCACCGGCAAGCTGCACGGCTCGGCGTACATCCCGCCGACCGGCAGCTGGGAGACCTTCCAGAACGTCGACGTGCCGCTGCGGGCCCTGCCCAGGAAGACCACCGACGTCTACCTGGTCTTCAAGGGCGGCGAGGGCGCGCTGTTCGACATCGACGACTTCGAGTTCTCCACGGAGCCGTTCAAGGCCGGCAAGAAGGTCCTGGTCTTCTCCAAGACCGCGGGCTTCCGCCACGACTCCATCCCGGCGGGCATCGCCGCCCTGAAGGAGCTGGGCACCCCGGCCGGCATCTCGGTCACCGCGACCGAGGAGGCCGGGCAGTTCACCACGGCCAACCTCGCCAAGTACGACGCGGTCGCCTTCCTGTCCACCACCGGTGACGTACTCAACGCCGATCAGCAGAAGGCGTTCGAGAACTACGTCAAGAACGGCGGCGGCTACATGGGCATCCACGCCGCCGCCGACACCGAGTACGACTGGGAGTTCTACGGCGGCCTCGTCGGCGCCTACTTCGACTCGCACCCGGCCATCCAGAAGGCCACCGTCCGCGTCGAGGACCACGACCACCCGGCCACCGCGCACCTCGACGACACCTGGGAGCACACCGACGAGCTGTACAACTACCGCACCAACCCGCGCGAGCAGGCCAAGGTCCTCGCCACCCTCGACGAGACCACCTACGACGGCGGGAACATGAAGGGCGACCACCCGATCGCCTGGTGCCAGAACTACGGCGGCGGCCGCTCCTTCTACACCGGCCTCGGCCACACCAAGGAGTCCTACGCCGACGAGGCCTTCCGCGGCCACCTGCTCGGCGGCATGCAGTACGCCACCGGCCAGGTCAAGGCCAACTGCAAGCCCAGCAAGGGCTACCGGGACATCTTCAACGGCCAGACCCTGGACGGCTGGAAGCAGGCCGGCCCCGGCAAGTTCAACGTCAAGGACGGCGTCCTGGAGTCCGAGGGCGGCATGGGCCTGCTCTGGTACCAGGCCAAGGAGCTGAAGTCGTACTCCCTCAAGCTCGACTGGAAGATGCGCGGCGACGACAACTCCGGTGTCTTCGTGGGCTTCCCGGCCTCCGACGACCCCTGGTCCGCCGTCAACAAGGGCTACGAGATCCAGATCGACGCCACGGACGCCGTGGACCGCACCACCGGTGCGATCTACACCTTCAAGGCGGCGAACATCAAGGCCCGCGACCAGGTTCTGCGGCCGCCCGGCCAGTGGAACTCCTACGAGATCAAGGTCCGCGGCGAACGCCTCCAGGTGTTCCTCAACGGAGTCAAGATCAACGACTTCACCAACAAGGACCCCGAGCGGAGCCTGACCGACGGCTACATCGGCCTGCAGAACCACGGCGCCGACGACCAGGTCTCCTTCCGCAACATCCAGCTCAAGGAACTGCCCTCCTAGGGCGAACCCGCCCCTGAGGGGTGACCTCCCGCGGGAGGCGCCCCCCAGGGGCGACCGGAACGGCGGCGGGCGGAGGACGCCGGACCTCCGCCCGCCGTCACCCCGAACGGAACCCCCCGGCCGTACCACCACGGGCTCTACCACGCCCGGCCGTACCACCGCTCGTGTGTGCTCGACGCGCTCGACAAGGAGGCTGCCCATGTCCGCGTCCCCCTCTGCTTCCTCCCGTGGCTCCCGTACCGGTGTCTGGCTGATCGGAGCCCGCGGCTCCGTCGCCACCACGGTGGTGGCGGGCTGCGCCGCCGTGACCGCGGGACTGCACCCCCCGACCGGCATGGTCACCGAGACCCCCGACTTCGCCGACGCGGGACTCCCCGCCCTGCCGGCCCTCGTCTTCGGCGGTCACGACACCGTGGACTGCCCCCTGCCCAAGCGGGCCGAGGCCCTGGCCGCCGGTGGCGTGCTGCCGCACGGACTGCCCTCGGCCGTGCACGCCGAACTCGCCGCGGCCGACCGCGAGATCCGCCCCGGCGGGCCCCTGCCCGGCGACACCCGCGACGAGGAGGAGCTGATCGCCGCGTTCGCCGCGGACATCACCGACTTCGCGCGCCGCTCGGGTGCGGAGCGGACGGTGGTGGTGAACGTGGCCTCCACCGAACCCGCGCCCGCCGGGGGCACGCTTCCCGCCAGCTCGCTGTACGCGGCCGCCGCCCTGCGGGCCGGCTGCCCGTACGTCAACTTCACCCCGTCGACCGGCCTGCACCACCCGGCGCTGTCCGCACCGGCGGAGGCGAGCGGCCTGCCCTACGCGGGCCGCGACGGCAAGACCGGGCAGACCCTGCTGCGCTCGGTGCTCGGCCCGATGTTCGCGCAGCGGGCGCTGGCGGTGCGCGCCTGGTCCGGCACCAACCTCCTGGGCGGGGGCGACGGAGCCGCCCTCGCCGACCCGGCGGCCGCCGCGGCGAAGAACGCGGGCAAGGAACGCGTGCTGGCCGACACCCTCGGCGCCCCCGTCGAGGGCGAGGTCCACATCGACGACGTGCCCGCGCTCGGCGACTGGAAGACCGCCTGGGACCACATCGCCTTCGACGGCTTCCTCGGCGCCCGCATGTTCCTCCAGACCACCTGGCAGGGCTGCGACTCCTCCCTCGCCGCGCCACTCGTCCTGGACCTGGCCCGCCTGGTCGCCCGCGCCCACCAGCGGGGCCTGTCCGGCCCCCTGGGTGAACTGGGCTTCTTCTTCAAGGACCCGGTGGGGGACGGCCCGTCGGCCCTGGCCGAGCAGTACGGGGAGCTGAAACGCTTCGCCGGGCGGCTGCGGGACGACGCGGACCGCGCCCCCGTCGACGGGGACGGCGGCGAAGGCTGGGAGAACGGTGCCGCCGGGGAGAACGGTGCCGCCGGGGAGAGCGGTGACGCCGTTGCCGTCCGGTCCGGCGGCCGCGGCGTCGAAGGCGGGGCCGGGCGATGAGCCGCGCCGTCGCCGCCGCGCGGGACACGGCCGGGCCGTCGGGAGCCCCGGCCGCGTCGTCGCGGACGCCGGCCGGAGCGTCCGGGGTGCCGGGAGCGGCCTCCGGGACCATTGGGCCGCCGCTCGCGACCGCCGAAGCGTCCCCGCGCTCCGCCCGCGTCGGCGCCTGGGCCGAACTGCTGCGGCTGCCCGCCCTGTTCACCGTCCCCGGCGACGCCTTGGCGGGCGCGGCGGCGGCCGGTGCGCGCCCCGGTCCGCGCACCCTGCTCGCCATCGGCTCCTCCCTGTGCCTGTACGAGGCCGGCATGGCCCTCAACGACTGGGCCGACCGGGCGGAGGACGCCGCGGAACGCCCGCACCGCCCCCTCCCCTCCGGCCGCATCCGCCCCGCCGCCGCCCTCACCGCCGCCGGGGTGCTCACCGGCGCCGGCCTTGCGCTGGCGGCAGGTGCGGGACGTCCCGTCCTCGCGGTCGCGGCCCCGCTGGCGGCCACCGTCTGGGCCTACGACCTCGCGCTGAAGCACACCCCGGCCGGCCCCGCGGCCATGGCGGCCGCCCGCGGACTGGACCTGCTCCTGGGCGCGGCCGCCACCGGCGGCGGCACCCGTGCCGCGCTGCCCTCGGCCGCCCTGCTCGGCAGCCACACCCTCGCGGTCACCGCGGTCTCCCGCCGGGAGACCACCGGCGGTTCCGTCCTGGCCCCGCTCGCCGCCCTCGCGACGACGGGGGCACTGACCGGCCTGGTCGCCCGGCGCCGCACCCGACTCCCGGCAGGCCGGCGGGCAGCAGCCGCCCCCGGCCTGCCGGGCTCCACCCCGGCACCCACCGTCACCGACGCCCTCGCGGCCGCCCTGGGCGCCGCCTACGCCGCGACGGCCGCCCGCCCCTACTTCCACGCCGCGCTCAACCCCTCACCCCCGCTCACCCAACGCGCCGTGGGCGGCGGCATCCGGGCCACGATCCCGCTCCAGGCGGCGCTCGCCGCCCGCTCCGGTGCGAGCGCCACGTCCCTCCTGGTGGCGGCCCTCGCGCCGGCCGGCCGACGGTTCGCGAGGAGGTCCGCCATGAGGAAGGTGAGCATCACGTGAGCCGGAACCCGAACCAGGGACGGGGCCGGGGGGCGAACCATGCTCCGGACGGGAAGCAGGCCGACGGCGGCCGTTCGTCGGCCGGCAACCACGGACCGGGCCAGGAGCAGGACCGCCGGCCGGGCCGGGGCCCGAATCGCGGACGGGGTCAGGAGCCGGATCACGGGCCGGGCCGGAGGCCCGACCGCGGACCGGACCAGACCGTGGACGGCACCGCCGGGTCCCCGCTCCGCTTCGGCTACGGCACCAACGGCCTCGCCGACCTCCGCCTCGACGACGCCCTCGCCCTCCTCGCCGACCTCGGCTACGACGGCGTCGGCCTGACCCTCGACCACATGCACCTCGACCCCCTCGCCGACGACCTCGCCGCCCGCACCCGGCGCCTCGCCCGGCGGCTGGACACGCTCGGTCTGGGCGTCACCGTGGAGACCGGCGCCCGCTACGTACTCGACCCGCGCCGCAAGCACGGCCCCTCCCTGCTCGACCCCGACCCGCAGGACCGCGCCCGCCGCACCGGCCTCCTGCTGCGCGCCGTCGACGTGGCCGCCGAACTCGGGGCCCACGCCGTGCACTGCTTCAGCGGCATCACGCCGGGCGGCACGGACGAGGACACGGCCTGGAAGCGGCTGGCCGAGGCCCTCGCGCCGGTCCTGGACGCCGCCGCCACCGCGGGCGTCCCCCTCGCGGTGGAGCCCGAACCGGGGCACCTGCTCGCCACCCTCGACGACTTCCACACGCTGCGCCGCGCCCTCGGCGATCCCGGACACCTCGGGCTCACCCTGGACATCGGCCACTGCCAGTGCCTCGAACCGCTCCCTCCCGCCGACTGCGTGCGCGCCGCCGCCCCCTGGCTGCGCCACGTGCAGATCGAGGACATGCGCCGCGGCGTCCACGAACACCTCCCCTTCGGTGACGGCGAGATCGACTTCCCGCCCGTCCTCGAGGCCCTCGCCGCCACCGGCTACCAGGGCCTGACCGTCGTCGAACTGCCCCGCCACTCGCACGCGGGTCCCCACTTCGCCGAACGCTCCCTCCCGTTCCTGCGCCGGGCCGCACCGGCAGCACCCCGCACCGACCGCTCGGGCGAGCCCTCCGCCACCCACTGAAGGGAGCCACCCCATGACGCAGCCGCACACCGCCCACGTCACCCCCGACACCCAGGACGCGGACGGTACCCCCGACGGGCAGGGCTCCCAGGGCACCACCCCCGCCCACGTCCCGCCCGCCGACCTGCGCGCCGCCCTCGCCACCCGGCTCGGCGCAGCCGCCCGGGCCTGGCTGGACCAGGCCCTCGACGAGGCCGCCGCCCACCCCGGCACCCACGGCCCCATCTCGGTGTGGGAACTGCGCCTCGCCGAGGCCGGCCGCCGCTGCGGGCCCGCCCACGCGGATGCCGCACGCGTCCTCGTCCTGCACGCGGCCCGCGCCGACACCGGCGCCCTGACCCGGGTGTACTCCCAGGGCACCGCCGACGAACGCCGCGCCGTCCTGCACGCCCTGCCCCACCTGGTGCCGGGACCGGACGCCCTCCCGCTCGTCGAGGACGCCCTGCGCACCAACGACACCCGGCTCGTCGCCGCCGCCCTCGGCCCGTACGCCGCCCGGCACCTCGACGCCCACCAGTGGCGGCACGCCGTGCTCAAGTGCCTGTTCACGGGCGTCCCCGTCGCCGCCGTGGCGGACCTCGCCCGCCGGGCCCACGCCGACGACGAACTCGCCCGGATGCTCGCCGACTACGCCGCCGAACGTACCGCCGCGGACCGCGCCGTCCCCGAAGACCTGCACCGCGTCCTGGCCCTGACCGAGTCCGGACGCCCCGCGCCCGGTACGGCCGACCCCCACGGCAAGGAGTCCTGATGCGCATCTTCGACCCCCACATCCACATGACCTCCCGGACCACCGACGACTACGAGGCCATGTACGCGGCCGGCGTCCGCGCCCTCGTCGAGCCGTCCTTCTGGCTGGGCCAGCCCCGCACCTCGCCCGACTCCTTCCGCGACTACTTCGACGCCCTGCTCGGCTGGGAACCCTTCCGCGCCGCCCAGTACGGCATCGCCCACCACTGCACCATCGCGCTGAACCCGAAGGAGGCGAACGACCCCCGGTGCCTGCCCGTCCTCGACGAGCTGCCCCGCTACCTCGTCAAGGACCGGGTGGTGGCGGTCGGCGAGATCGGCTACGACTCGATGACGCCCGCCGAGGACACCGCCCTCGCCACCCAGCTCCAGCTCGCCGCCGACCACGGCCTGCCCGCCCTCGTGCACACCCCGCACCGCGACAAGCTCGCCGGCCTGCGCCGCACCCTGGACGCGGTCCGGGAGTCCGCGCTGCCGACCGAGCGGGTCCTGGTCGACCACCTCAACGAGACCACCGTGAAGGAGGCCAAGGACAGCGGCGCCTGGCTCGGCTTCTCCGTCTATCCGGACACCAAGATGGACGAGGCCCGGATGGTCGCCCTGCTGCGCGAGTACGGTCCGGAGCAGGTCCTGGTGAACTCCGCCGCCGACTGGGGCAGGAGCGACCCGCTCAAGACCCGCAAGGTCGGCGACCTGATGCTCGCCGAGGGCTTCACCGAGGACGACGTGGACCGGGTGCTGTGGCGCAACCCCGTCGCCTTCTACGGGCTCAGCGGGCGCCTGGAACTCGACGTCGCCGCCGGGGACGCCACGCACGAGGGCAACTCCATCCTGCGCGGCGGGGAGTGAGCCATGCGCTTCAGGCACCCCGACGGCTCCACCGTCCACCTCGCCTACTGCACCAACGTGCACCCCGCCGAAACCCTGGACGGCGTCCTCGCCCAGCTCCGCGACCACTGCGAGCCGGTCCGCAAACGCCTGGGCCGCGACCGCCTCGGCATCGGCCTGTGGCTCGCCCGCGACGCCGCCCACGCCCTGGTCACCGACCCCGCCGCCCTGCGCGGCCTGCGCACCGAACTCGACCGGCGCGGCCTGGAGGTCGTCACCCTCAACGGCTTCCCCTATGAGGGCTTCGGCGCCGAAGAGGTCAAGTACCGCGTCTACAAGCCGGACTGGGCCGACCCCGAACGCCTCGAACACACCACCTCCCTGGCCCGTCTCCTCGCCGGACTGCTGCCCGACGACGTCACGGACGGCACCATCTCCACCCTGCCGCTCGCCTGGCGCACCGCCTACGACGAAACCCGCGCCGACAAGGCCCGCGCCGCACTCGTCACCCTCGCCGAACGCCTCGACGCGCTCCAGGAACTCACCGGCCGCTCCATCCGCGTCGGCCTGGAACCGGAACCCGGCTGCGTCGTGGAGACCACCCACGACGCCATCGCCCCGCTGACCGCGATCGCCCACGACCGCATCGGCGTCTGTGTCGACACCTGCCACCTCGCCACCTCCTTCGAAGACCCGGACACCGCCCTGGACGCGCTCACGGCCGCCCGCGTGCCCGTCGTCAAGTCCCAGCTGTCCGCCGCACTGCACGCCGAACACCCCGCCGACCCCGCCGTCCGCGAGGCGCTCGCCGCCTTCGCCGAGCCGCGCTTCCTGCACCAGACCCGCACCACCACCCTTTCCGGCGGCCTGCACGGCACCGACGACCTCGACGAGGCCCTCGCGGACGGCGGCCCACTGCCCGGCACCGCACCCTGGCGCGCCCACTTCCACGTCCCCCTGCACGCGGCCCCCGCCGCGCCCCTCACCTCCACCCTTCCGGTGCTCAAGGCCGCGCTGACCCGGCTCGTCGGCGGCCCGCACCCCCTCACCCGCAACCTGGAGGTCGAGACCTACACCTGGCAGGCCCTCCCGCCCGAGCTGCGGCCCCGCGCTCGCGCCCAGCTCACCGACGGCATCGCCGCCGAGCTGACCCTCGCCCGCGACCTGTTGACGGACCTCGGCCTGAAGGAACTGCCATGACCCGACCCACCCCCTCCGACGGACCGACCCCCCTCCTCGTCCTGGACGTCGTCGGCCTCACCCCCCGTCTCCTCGACCACATGCCCCACCTCAAGCAGCTCGGCCAGTCCGGCTCCCGGGCGCCGCTCGGCACCGTGCTGCCCGCCGTCACCTGCGCCGCCCAGTCCACCTTCCTGACCGGCACCATGCCCTCCGAGCACGGCATCGTCGGCAACGGCTGGTACTTCCGCGAACTCGGCGACGTCCTCCTGTGGCGCCAGCACAACGGGCTCGTCACCGGCGACCGACTCTGGGACGCCGCCCGCCGCGCCCACCCCGGCTACACCGTCGCCAACATCTGCTGGTGGTACGCCATGGGCGCCGACACCGACTTCACCGTCACCCCCCGTCCCGTCTACTACGCCGACGGCCGCAAGGAACCCGACTGCTACACCAGGCCCCCGGCCCTGCACGACGAACTCACCGTCAAACTCGGCACCTTCCCCCTCTTCCACTTCTGGGGGCCCGGCGCCGACCTGGTCTCCAGCCAGTGGATCATCGACGCCACCCGGCACATCATGGCCACCCGGCATCCCGACCTGACCCTCTGCTACCTCCCTCACCTCGACTACGACCTGCAGCGCTTCGGCCCCGACGACCCGCGCTCCCTGAAGGCCGCCGCCGACCTCGACGCGGCGCTGGCCCCGCTGCTCGACGACGCCCGCGCCGAGGGCCGCACCGTCGTCGCGCTGTCCGAGTACGGCATCACCCCCGTCAGCCGGCCCGTGGACATCAACCGCGCCCTGCGCCGCGCCGGACTGCTCGAGGTGCACACCCAGGACGGCATGGAGTACCTCGACCCGATGGCCTCCCGCGCCTTCGCCGTCGCCGACCACCAGGTGGCCCACGTGTACGTCCGCCGCCCCGAGGACCTCGACGCCACCCGCGCCGCCCTGGACGGGCTGCCCGGCATCGAGCAGCTCCTCGACGACGAGGGCAAGAAGGCCCAGCACCTCGACCACCCGCGCGCCGGCGAGCTGGTCGCCGTGGCGGAGCCGGACGCCTGGTTCACGTACTACTACTGGCTCGACGACGACCGCGCGCCCGACTTCGCGCAGCTCGTCGAGATCCACCGCAAACCCGGCTACGACCCGGTCGAGCTGTTCATGGACCCCCTCGACCCCTACGTCAAGGTCAAGGCGGCCGGCGCGCTGGCCCGCAAGAAACTCGGCATGCGCTACCGCATGGCGGTCGTGCCCCTGGACGCCTCACCTATTCGAGGCAGCCACGGCCGCCTCCCCGCGAGCGACGACGACGGTCCGCTCCTCATCTGCTCCACCCCCCGCGCTGTCGGAGACCGCGTCGCGGCCACCGACGTGAAACAACTCCTGCTCCGGCTGGCCGGACTCGGCTGACGCACCACCCGGTACGCCCGCCGAAATCCGACTACTGAGAGTGAAACACACGGCACTGACAACGGCCCGCCCGAACCGCATCGGTGCAGGCCACGACCCAGAAGGCAGGCATCCGTGACCCCGTTCACCGACTCCTCCCGCACCGACGCCGGCACCGACCCGTCCGCCGACGGCCCGGGCGAGAGCCTGCGCCGCGCCCTCGGCGTGAACCGGCGCCGCTTCCTCAGCACCTGCACCGCGGTGGCGGCCGGAGCCGTCGCCGCCCCCGTCTTCGGCGCCTCCCCGGCGCTCGCCCACGACCGGGGCAGAGACCACGACCACGACCACGACCACGGACACGGACACGGCCACGGCCACGGGCAGATCCTCGTCCCGGCGGACAAGCGCGGCATCATCCTCTACACCGTCCGCGACGCCACCGCCCGCGACCCCCTCGCCTCCGACCTGCCCTCCGGCTTCCGCGAGGTCTTCAAGCAGCTGTCCCGCCACGGCTACCGCCAGGTGGAGTTCGCCGGATACAACCAGCACGCCAACGCACCGGGCGGCGCCAGTCTGGAGTCCGTCAAGGGCGCCCGGCTGCTGCGCTCCTGGCTCGACGACTACGGGCTGCGCGCCCAGGGCAACCACGGCTTCATCCCGTCCTCCTGGCCGCTGACCCAGGCGGACAAGGACACCTTCAAGAAGCACCTGGAGATCGCCAACATCCTCGGCATGGACCACATGGGCACCGGCGGCGACCCCACCGGCAGCTCCTACCGCGCCGACTGGGACGTCGCCGCCGACAAGTGGAACGCCCTCGGCGCGATCGCCCACCGGGAGGGCATCAAGCTCTACACCCACAACCACGACAGCGCCTACGGCTTCCTGCTCGACGACGGCCCGCTGGACGACCAGGGCCGGCCGACCCGCAGTTCGGGCATCCGGAAACTGGAGTACTTCCTCAAGATCACCGACCCGCGGGTGGTCTGGCTGGAGATGGACATCTTCTGGGCGCACGTCGCCCAGTACAAGTTCCACGAGTACACCGCCCACGACGGCTCCACCCGGAAGAACGTCTTCGACCCGGCCGGCCTGGTCGCCTGCAACAACCGGCGCTACCCGCTCTTCCACGCCAAGGACGGCGTGGTCAGCACGACCAACGGCATGGGCTACGACATGGTGCCGTTCGGGACCGGCGTCATCGACTACACGACGTTCTTCTCCCGGGTCGGACAGCGCAACTACCACAACCCGATGGTCGAGGACGACAACTCCCCGAGCGCCACCGACCCCGCGCAGTCACTGCGCGAGGCGAAGATCAGCTACGACGGCCTGGCGGCCCTGCGCAAGCGCCGCCGCTGACCCGCGACACGGACCGGGCGGCCCTTCCCGCGTGCTGGGGGAGGGGCCGCCCGGTCCGTGCGAAGAAGCCTCCGTCAGGTCATCCCTCGCCGAGCGGCTGGGGATTCGGGGTGACGCGCTTGCTCTTCGGGCGCCCCGGAGGCCTCAGGGACAGCGCCACGAACCCGGCGAAGATCGAGATGCTGCCCGCCAGGCTGAAGGCGCCGTTGTAGCCCCAGACGCCGACGACCACGGAACCCATGCCCGCACCGAGGCCGGAGACGAGCTTGGAGCTGTAGACCATCCCGTAGTTGGTGGCGTTGTTGTTCTCGCCGAAGTAGTCCGCCGTCAGCGCCGCGAACATCGGGAAGATGGCGCCACCGCCGAAACCCCGGAGATGGCGGAGAAGACCAGGAACAGCGGCAGGTTCTTGATCTCGGCCGACCAGATGATGCCGAACTGGGCGAGGCCGTCCTCGACATCGGCGGGGGCGCCTCCGCCCGGGTCATGGCCGACGGGCTGTCCGTCGTCCTCTCCGACCCCGGCGTAAGGTCCGTCCTCGTCAACGTCTTCGGCGGCATCACCGCCTGCGACGCGGTCGCCGACGGCATCGTCCGCGCCCTCGACGAGGTCCGGCTCACCAAACCGCTCGTCGTACGCCTCGACGGCAACAACGCCGCGCGGGGCCGGGCCCTGCTCGACGCCCGCGCGCATCCCCTGGTCGAACAGGCCACCACCATGGACGGCGCCGCCCGCCGCGCCGCCGGGCTCGCCACCGCTGCGTCCACCGCCGGACAAGCCGGATATGCAGGACGAGCAGGACGAGCAGGACGAGCCGGATAAGGAGACAGGACGACATGACGATCTACCTCACCAAGGAGAGCAAGGTCCTCGTCCAGGGCATGACCGGTGCCGAGGGCATGAAGCACACCCGCTGTATTGATCACGAGCGTTGTTAGCGCTGGGCGGGCTTGATCATGGCGAAGGCCTCCGTGGTGGTGGAGGTGTCGAATCTTCACCGCACGGAGGCCTTCGTGTTCCACCGTAATGCCCGCCTGACCGTTCGTGGCAGGCGGCTGCTGATCGCCCGTGTCTGCTCGGGCCGTCCTGTCGCGCAAAGTCGCCGCGGAAATGGGCATCTCCCGTCCCACGGCCCACAAGTGGGTCCGCCGCTGGAGGTTCGAGGGTGAGCAAGGGCTGCACGACCGCTCCAGCCGGCCCCTGACGACACCGCACCGTACCCCGGCGGCGACCGAGGCCCAGGTGTGCCGTCTGCGCCAGGACCGAAAGCTCGGCCCCGCCCGCATCGGCCCGATCCTGGGCCTGCCCGCCTCCACCGTGCACCGGATCCTGACCCGCCACGGCCTGCACCGTCTGGCCTTCCTGGACCGGCCCACCGGCCAGATCATCCGCCGCTACGAACGCGAGAGGCCCGGCGAACTCGTCCACGTCGACGTCAAGAAACTCGGCCGGATCCCCGACGGCGGCGGCCACAAGGTCCTGGGCCGCCAAGCAGGCCGCGCCACCCGCAGCAATATGGGCTTCGACTACATCCACTCCGCCGTCGACGACCACACCCGCCTCGCCTACAGCGAGATCCACGACGACGAGAAGGCCGCCACCTGCGCCGCCTTCCTGCGCCGGGCCGCAGCCTTCTTCACCGCCCACGGCATCGACCACATCGAGAGGGTCCTGACCGACAACGCCTGGCCCTACCGCAAAAGCTTCGCCTGGCACGACGCCCTGGCCGACCTCGGCGCGACCGGCAAGCTCACCCGCGCCTACCGGCCGCAGACCAACGGCAAGGTCGAACGCTTCAACCGGACCCTGCTCGACGAATGGGCCTACCTGCGGCCCTACACCAGCAACACCGAACGAACGGCAGCCCTGGCAGACTTCCTGCACACCTACAACCACCACCGCTGCCACACCGCACTCGACGGCCACCCACCGATCAGCCGCGTCAACAACCCTGCGGGTCAATACACCTAGCCCAGCACCGCGAACTGCTCGCGCTGCTGCTGGTCTGGGAGATCGGCAAACCCTGGCGGTCGGCGCGGGCCGACGTCGACCGGGCCGTCGACGGCGTGCGCTGGTACCTCGACGGCATCGAGGACATGCTCGACGGGCGCGCTCCGCTGGACGGCCCGGTGTCCAACATCGCCAGCTGGAACTACCCGATGAGCGTCCTCGTTCACGCCCTGCTGGTCCAGGCACTGGCGGGCAACGCGGTGATCGCCAAGACCCCGACCGACGGCGGAGTCGCCTGCCTGACCCTGGCCTGCGCACTCGCCGCCCGCGAAGGACTTCCCGTCACCCTCCTCAGCGGCAGCGGCCGAGAGCTGTCCCAGGCACTGGTCCGGGCGCCCGAGATCGGCTGTGTCTCCTTCGTCGGCGGCCGGGACACGGGCACGGACGTCGCCACCGCCCTCGCCGACCTCGGCAAGCGGCACATCCTCGAACAGGAAGGACTCAACACCTGGGGCATCTGGAACTTCACGGACTGGGACGCGCTCACCCGGATCGTCCCGAAGCTCTTCGACTACGCCAAGCAACGCTGCACCGCCTACCCGCGCTTCGTCGTCCAGCGGCAGCGGTTCGACGCGTTCCTCGCGGCGTACCTCCCGGCCGTCCGCACCCTGCGCGTCGGCCACCCGCTCGCCGTGGCCGCACCGGACGACCCGTACCCGGCGCTCGACTTCGGCCCGGTGATCAACGCGGCGAAGGCCAAGGAACTCCACGACCAGGTCGCCGAGGCCGTCGACCGGGGCGCCGTCCCGCTGCACCGCGGCAGCGCCGCCGATGCCCGGTTCCTGTCCGGCCAGGACACCTCGGCCTACGTCCAGCCGGTCACCCTGCTCAACCCGCCCCGCTCCTCACCCCTGCACCACGCCGAGCCCTTCGGCCCGGTCGACACCATCGTCCTGGTCGACACCGAGGCCGAGCTGCTCGCCGCGATGAACGCCTCCAACGGCGCCCTGGTGGCCACGCTGTCCACGGACGACCCGGCGACGTACGACAGGCTGGCGCCGCAGATCCGCGCGTTCAAGGTCGGCCACGGCGTACCGCGCTCCCGCGGGGACCGCGACGAGCTGTTCGGCGGACACGGGGCGTCCTGGCGCGGCGCCTTCGTGGGCGGCGAGCTGCTGGTGCGCGCCGTGACCCGCGGACCGGCGGGGGAGCGGCTGCCGGGGAACTTCCCGGACCACCACCTCATGCCGTAAGGGGCGTCGGCCTCATGCCACAACGGGTGTCGGCGGGCGTCCCGGGTCAGCCGATGCCCTGGCGGTCCGGCCGCAGCGCGAAGGCCCGGTCCGCCGCGGTCGGCGCGGTCCGCTCGACGGCCTGCCGCAGCAGCTCGCGGTGGCGCAGCAGCGGGGCGCGCCGCTCCGGCGGCACCAGCAGCAGCAGGTCGTCGAGACCGGCCATCAGGCGCCGGGTGACCTGCGGCGACGCGGGGGCGCAGGCGCGGACCTCGGCGAACCCGAGGTCCACCAGCTCCGCCCAGCCGGGCACGGGCTGCACCAGCCGGAGCGCGCCGCGGCGGTCCCGGTGCAGCGCGGCGTCCAGCGGCCGCCGGGACAGCGTGGCCAGGATCTGCACGACCCGGTCCAGCGCCTGCACGGCGGTCGTCGGATCGTTGACCGCGGGCGACAGGGCGCGCAGCCCGATGTCGGACAGCTGGCGCAGCCCGAACGCCAGGTCCTGGTGGAAGGTGCGCTCCACCCCGACGGACAGGGCGTAGCGCAGCGCCCGGCGCGGCGGAGCCGCCCCGCCGTGCACCGCCAGGACCGGTGTGCCCGGCACCAGGAAGTCACCGATCCGCGGGACCAGCCGCAGCACCACCCCGTGCCCCCGGGCCACCCGCACCAGCCGGGCGATGTGCACGTCCCGCAGTACGCCGCCCTGCCCGTCGTGGGCGACCCACGCCGTCACGGGCCCGAGTCCGGGCGCCCCGCCGCCGTCCGCCGGCACCGGCATCAGCGCCGCCACCCGGAAGGACTCGGCGGCGATGCGGGCGATCACATGGCTGACCCGCATCAGGCGCAGGGTGGCGTTCACGTACATCACGAAGAGCAGCAGGCTCAACGCGACCATGACCAGGGTGAGTACCGACTGCACCAGCGGGACGGACGTGGCGGCGCGGGGGTCGGGATTGCTGTCGTAGCTGGTCAGCACCAGCAGCGTCAGGACGAAGGTGGCGAGGAAGACGGCGAAGGTCGCCTTGGTGATCCGGCTGCGGACGAAGAGCCGCACCACCCGCGGGGTGAACTGTCCGCTCGCCATCTGCACCGCGACCAGGGAGATGCTGAACACCACACCGATGAAGGTCATCATCGCCGAGCCGACCGCCGACACCACCGTCTTCGCGTCGTCCGCGAAACGCAGCAGTTCGGCGAGCGTGTCGTAGTCCCCGTCGTCCTGCAGCGAACGGACGAGGGCCGCGTCGAGCTCCTGGGCCACGAGCCAGACCACGAAGACACCCGCCATCGCCGCGGTGGGCGCGAACCAGAACGTGTCCCGCAGATGCTCCCTGAGCGGCGACAACGCCCGCGGCCGACGGCGCGGAAGCGGACCCTGCGTAACCATCCAGTCACTCATGATGCGACCCTAGGCGCAGCGGAGCCGCCGGTCCCGGACCGCCGCTCAGGGGAGGAGCGGGGAAGGAAACGCAGGTGAAAGGCACCGCGAAACCTTGGTATGGTTGTCCACGTCGCCGCGGGGAGCACCCCCGCACCGCGACAGACACCTGGTCCGGGTGGCGGAATGGCAGACGCGCTAGCTTGAGGTGCTAGTGCCCTTTATCGGGCGTGGGGGTTCAAGTCCCCCCTCGGACACACAAGCGACACAAGCGACAAACATCAGATCAAACAGAGATGCCGGCCGGGAGATCTCCCGGTCGGCATCTCTCGTTTCGAGCGGTTTCGTGGCCCGCCGAAAATACGGTGCGGCTCTGATCCCGGCCTCCCTACACTCACCGTGACACCGAGACCGAGTGAGGGGAGCAGGGCCGTGCGCAGCCGCACCGCACCCGTCGTTCCCCCGTCCCGGCACGAGGTGATCCTGGTGTCTTCGGCCGTCCGGTGCCCGCTGCGCGGCCGGCACCGGATGCCCGCGACGCACATCTGACCGCCGACGCCCCTCGCCGGGAGCGTCCGGCGCCTGCGTCGGGAGAAATCGCGCTGCCCTTCTCCGGTTCCTCCGAAAGGCTTCGGGCCATGCGCACCAACCCGCTCACCACCGTCCGCAACCTGGGCATCCTCGCCCACGTCGACGCGGGTAAGACCACCGTCACCGAGCGGATCCTCTACCTCACCGGCACCACCCACAAGCGCGGCGAGGTCCACGACGGCACCACCGTCACCGACTTCGACCCGCAGGAACGCGACCGCGGCATCACCATCTTCGCCGCTGCCGTCAGCTGCGCCTGGGCGGGCCACCGGATCAACCTCATCGACACCCCGGGGCACGTCGACTTCGCCGACGAGGTCGAACGCTCCCTGCGCGTGCTGGACGGCGCGGTCGCCGTCTTCGACGCGGTCGCGGGCGTGGAGCCGCAGAGCGAGTCCGTGTGGCGGCAGGCCGACCGGCACGGCGTGCCCAGGATCGCGTTCGTCAACAAGATGGACCGGGCGGGCGCCGACCTCGACACCGCCGTCGACTCGATCCGCGAGCGGCTGCACCCCGTCCCCCTGGTCGTGCAGCTGCCCATCGGCACGGAGGACGGCTTCACCGGCGTCGTCGACCTGCCGCGCAGGCGCGCCCTCGTATGGGCCGACGGCGCGGACACGGCCGAGGAGGGTCCGGTGCCCGACGCGCTGCGCGAGGAGGCCGCCCGCAGGCGGCGGCTGCTGGAGGAGGCGGTCGCCGAACGCCACCCGGGCGCGCTGGAGGAGTTCTGCGACCGGGAGACGCTCACCGCGGCCACCCTCACCGGCGCCCTGCGCGACCTGACGCGCACCGGCGACGGCGTGGTCGTGCTGTGCGGCTCCGCCTACCGCAACCGCGGCGTCGAACCGCTGCTGGACGCCGTGGTGGCGTACCTGCCGTCCCCGCTGGACGTGCCCCCGGTGCGCGGCACGCACGACGGCGCGGAGCGGGAGCGGCCCGCCGATCCGGCGGCGCCGATGGCGGCTCTGGCGTTCAAGGTGAACGCCACCCCGACGGGACGGCTGACGTACCTGAGGGTGTACTCGGGCACGATCGAGAAGGGAGACACCGTGCGGGACGCGGGCACGCGCCGCACCGAGCGCATCGGCCGCATCCTGCGGGTACGGGCCGACCGGCACGACCCGCTGGAGCGCGCGGTCGCCGGGGACATCGTCGCCGTGGTCGGGCTGAAGACGGCCCGCGCCGGCTCGACCCTGTGCGCACCGGAAGCCCCACTGCTCCTGGAACCCCCGGGCGTGGCCGAACCGGTGGTGCACGTGGCCGTGGAGGCCCGGCGTTCCACCGAGACCGACCGGCTGGCCGCCGCGCTCGCCCGGCTGACCGAGGAGGACCCCTCACTGGCCGTGCGGACCGACCCGGAGACCGGGCAGACCGTGCTGTCCGGCATGGGCGAACTGCACCTGGAGGTCGCGGTGGAGCGCGTCCGGCGCGAACACGGGCTGGAGGTCACGGTCGGGCGTCCCGGCGTGGCGTACCGCGAGACGGTCGGCGAAGGCGTCACCGGCTTCGTCCACCGGCACGTCAAACAGGACGGCGGCGCCGGGCAGTTCGCGCACGTCGTGCTCGACGTCGAGCCCTGGGAGCAGGACGCGGACGAGGACGGCGCGGGCGGCGGTTTCGTGTTCCGTTCGACGGTCGTCGGCGGACGCGTGCCGCAGGAGTACGTCCGGGCCGTCGAGGCGGGCTGCCGGGACGCCCTCGCCGAGGGTCCGCTGGGCGGCCACCCGGTGACCGGCCTGCGGGTCACGCTGACCGACGGCCAGACGCACGTGAAGGACTCCTCGGACACGGCCTTCCGCACCGCCGGCCGGTTCGGTCTCCGCGACGCCCTGCGCGCCTCGGGGATGATCCTTCTCGAACCGGTCGTGGAGGTCACGGTCACCGTCCCCGAGGACGGTGTCGGCGGCGTGCTCGGTGACCTCGCCGCGCGCCGCGGCCGGGTCACCGGTTCCGACACGCGGGGCGGCGCGGCGGTCGTCACGGCCACGGTCCCGCTGGCCGAGCTGTTCGGCTACGCGACCCGGCTGCGCAGCCGCACCCAGGGCCGGGGCACCTTCACCGCCCGGCCCACCGGTTACGCGCCGGCACCCGCGGCGGTCGCGCGGTAGGCGTGCGGGACGGCCCCGCCCAGCCGGGACGCCGTCGGCGGGCCCGGCGGCAGGTTCCTCTCGGCCCCGCCGGGCTTCGGCCCGGCGGGGCCGAGTGCT